>CAYJNF010000250.1:0-5945 GCA_964370915.1 uncultured Chitinophagales bacterium | reverse complement strand
CCGGTTGTGCCTTCGGTTCACTCGGCGCGGAAGCGCGATCAACGGTATCAACTCTTGTTGCAGTGCGTGGTTCTTGCTGCTGCGGTCGCGGAGCTTCCGGTTGTGTCTTCTGTTCAATTGGCGCGGAAGTGCTATCAACGGTACCCGTTCTGGTTACCGGGTGTGGTTCTTTTTGCTGTGGCAGCGGTGCATCCGGTTCTTTCGCGGGCGATTGACGGGAGGTGGTCTTTGGCGGTACGGCCCGGGGTGCCGCGGACGGCTTCGGTGCCTGAACCACAACAGGAGGAGCGGACTTCTTTTGTGCCTGTCGTTCAAGTGCATACAACACCCGCTCGCGATAGGCAAGTGCATAGGGATTGTTGGGATCTGCATCCATGGCCTGTTGCACAAGAAGTTGCGCCCCTTCGTAGTCGGCCACCTTGTATAGCTTGTCGGCCATCTTCAGGAATTCACCGCTGCGTCTTCGCTTTTCTTGTGCTTCGTCTAGCTCAGCCATGTGGGGGAAACTGCTTTGTCAAAAACTCGGATTAGTTCACAAAAGTACTTCACAATTTGATGCCAAAAATATATCCATAGCCCCGTTGATTGTCAATGAACGATCATAAGTCTTTGATGGGGTTCACACAACTGCACACGGTTGCAGGAAAAGAATCAGAGGCGGGTACGCTGTACTGCTTACTTGAGTTGTTCGAAAGGGATATCAAGCACCTTGTAGTTTCTCCAATCTTTGTAGTCGAAGTGCCACCATTCGTCAGGGTTTACTGTGAAGCCTTCAGACTCCATCGCATCGCGAAGAATCTTACGCAACCGACGTTGTGCGTCGGTGGCACCGGCGTAATCTGCTGCAGCTTTGATTGTGAAGTTGTCATACTCAGTCTGCATCTCAGCTTCGCTCCCGGTCGCACGAATGTACAACGACAGATCAACCGCGCAGCCGCGGTTATGTTTCGACCCGTACCTGGGATTTGCCACGTACTTGCGCTTCTCGCGCGGGGTCTCATCCCAAAATTTTTTCGTCACAGACCATGGTCGATATCCATCAAACACCAAAAGCCCGTAGCCCGATTTCTTCACCCTGGCGTTGGCGCGCACCAGAGCTTCCGCTGCCGGCCGTTGAAGAAATGCGCGACCTTGACTGTACATTTTGCGCTTCATGAAGTTGTTCGCGGACGCATAGCGTACGTCAATCCTAATGGACGAATCGAGGACGACAAGTTCCACCAAATCATCCCCTCTGACTTCTTGTGACCGACAAGGGGCCGGAAGAGAAACAAGAAGGAGGATGCCCAGGGCAAGCCAAACAAGCGGACTATCGTACGGCTTTGTAGAACGCAATGGAATGTTCAAGATGGAGTTTTCCTTTGTCCCAATACGCATACCGTTGAAGCCAATGGTGGTTCCTGAAAACGTCTTCATGCAACGGATTGGCATAAGCAATCCGAATGGATGAGGACGCAGTCTGTACATCATTGTGAATTTTCGTCAAAACCGCATCAAGTGTTGACGCGCCAAATGGATTGAAGAGAATAAACGCTGTCCCTGTTGAATAGTCGAAGGTCTGTGCAAATCCCTGATGCACTTCAATGGGTGAGCGTCGCTCGCGCATGCGCTGTGCGTTCACCCGCGCATCGCCGCACAGCTCCTCAGAGAGATCGATTCCAACGACTTTTCTGACCGGATGCCGGGCCGCGCAACAGAGCACCCTCCCTCTTCCACTGCCGATGTCAACAACGACATCTGTCGGTTGCAAATCGAGGAAGCGAACCATTTTGCGAATCGTGGAGTAGAACATCGTTGCATAGTGGTACGAATCGGGGTTGTCGATATCCACAATTCCACGCGTCGACACCCCGAGGCGATATTCCCAAAAAAGATTGTTCAGCCGCTTCCGCAGCGGACCATGTGCAATTCCGTTGTGACTGTGCGTGCTAGCCAAATCCGTTGAGTCCCGTGTGTTGGATGGAGATTCAATAAAGGTGTGAGGAATATAGCGAGGCTATGCTACAATTCCAAGGATGTAAGGACGTCAGGAAGACTCCTCTCGGTGTTGAGAGATTCATCAAAACTAGATTCCCACTTTTGCAAAACCAACAGTTCATTCTCCGATTTATGGGAAACCGGAGTCCGCCTTGCCCATCGAATACAAGGAAAAATCAGTGACCCGCATGGCATAACGGTTGCGCATTCATCCTATGAATCAAATCACGCGAACCTTCAGCTTCTGTTCCACCCGTCTCATCATTACGAAAGGAACTCCCATGAAAATTCTCATCACAGATGGTATCGAAAAATGCGGCGCTGACATTTTGCTGAAAGCCGGATTCGAACTCACACAAAAAAACCTCACGCCCGACGAATTGCTCGCGACGATTCCCGACTTCGACGCAATCATTGTCCGTTCGGCTACCAAAGTGACAAAAGCAGTCATCGATGCGGGAACCAATCTGAAAGTCATCGCCCGCGGCGGCGTCGGGGTTGACAACATCGATGTCGAGTATGCAAAAATCAAAGGCATGAAGGTACTCAACACGCCCAAAGCATCTTCCATCTCCGTCGCCGAGCTGACAATTGCCCACTTGCTCGCCATGGGACGTTTTGTTCCGATGAGCAATATCGCCATGCGACACCGTGAGTGGCCGAAGAAGGAATTCAGCAAGGGTATCGAAGTCACCGGCAAGACACTCGGCATCATAGGGTTTGGAAATATCGGCAAGGAAGTTGCAAAGCGTGCAATCGGGTTGATGATGAATGTTGTCGCGCATGATGCGTACATCGGTACGAGCGACATTCCCGGCGTAAAGATGGTTTCGAAGGAGGAGTTGTTCCGTGTCTCCGATTACATCACGCTGCATGTTCCCTTCGACAAAGCGCACGGACCAGTGATAGCAAAGGCCGATTTCGAAAAAATGAAGAACGGCGTTATTCTCATCAACTGTGCGCGTGGCGGCGTTGTGAACGAGCGCGACCTGCTTGAAGCATTGAACAACCATAAGGTGCTGTACGCCGCTCTGGATGTGTTTGAGCACGAACCACCAACGCCCGAAGAATACGAACTGATCAACCATCCGCGAGTCTCCGTTACTCCTCACATCGGCGGACAAACCATGGAGGCACAAGATCGCGTTGGCGTGGAGATCGCGGAAAAAGTTACTTTGGCCCTCGGGCAGTCGTCAAGACACGAAGTACTCGTCTAGCAGCACGTTCTCGAGTTCCATATAATATTCCCGGTGCTCTTGCGCACTGAGCCGCGAGAAACGCCGGGAATTTTTCTCACAACCCATACAGGAGCTACACCATGACTACCTCTTCCCATACCCGTTCACGACAGGTCGCAGGGTTGATTGTCTTCGGAATCTGTTTCGTCGCATTCGTCCAATCGGCGGTTGCACAGCACGCCTATTTCAGTTTCAATGCCGGGTACGCTCTCTCCTCAGGAACCCAAATGCATGGTCGCAACTCAAGCAGTTCCAGTTACGAAGGAGTCTATGGATCGTTAGGGGAAGGAAGTAAGTTTGGCGGCTCTTTCGGGTATATGATTTCTGAAAACTTCGGAGTGGAGTTTATGGCAGGGTACACTGACGAAGTACACGGAAAACGGAGTGGACAAGCTTTCGCTCATTACCACAAAAAAGTATGACTACAAAGACTCGTACAAGTCGACAGATCAACACGTCATGCAAGCGCCAAGACGACCCTTCAGCAGTATTGGCGCAGCGGCCGGAATCCGAATCAATCTCAATTAGTGAACGCGAGTTCAGTATGCTCTGCGCTGAGAGAGTCGAACTCCCGGCAACTCTCGATCCTGTTGATTCTCTCGGCGCAAAGTCGTAATCTGAAAGTGCACAGTTGAAAATCATCTCGCTCATTGCGCACTCTCTGTGATACCATTACCCAGTATGTAAAACATCGAGAACCATCATGGCAACGTTCCGACCATTTAAGGGCTTCCGTCCGCTTCCACATCTTGCCGCTGAAGTAGCAGCCAAACCCTACGACGTACTCAATTCAGAGGAAGCGCGCATTGAAGTCAAGGGCAAGCCGCTGTCTTTTCTTCATGTTGGAAAGCCCGAAGTAGACCTGCCGGTCGGCACCCATTTGTATGATGCAAGCGTGTATGAAAAGGGAAGAGAGAATCTGCAGAAGCTGATCAACGACGGTGTTCTGAAAGAAGATGGAAAGCCATGCTTTTATCTCTACGCGCAAACCATGGGCACGCACTCACAATTCGGAATCATCGGGTGTGTCTCGGTGCAGGAATATCTGAACAACTCGATCAAGAAACATGAGTTGACGCGTCAGGACAAGGAGGACGACCGCACCCGCCATGTGAAAGTTACCAATGCACACACAGGGCCGATTTTCCTGACGTATCATGCAGAACCGAAGATCGACGCCATTGTCGATCGTGTCCGCCTGGTCGATCCGATCTACAATTTTGTCGCGGACGACGGCATTCGCCATCAACTCTGGGTGATCTCCGATGAACGGCTGATTAGAAGTATCAGCGAACATTTCAGCCGTGTTGATTACCTGTATGTCGCCGATGGCCACCACCGCTCGGCAGCCGCGGCACGCGTTGGCAAAGAGCTTGCCGACGCCAATCCGCATCAACGCGGAGATGAAGAATACAATTTCTTCCTCGCAGTTCTCTTTCCGCACAACCAGTTGCGCATTATGGAATACAACCGGGTGGTCAAGGACCTGAACGGACTGGATGAAGAAGCATTCCTTGCCGCCATTCGAAAGCAGGATTTCACAGTCCGTAAATCCGACGACAAAGTTCAGCCCGGCAAAAAAGGTGAATACGGCATGTATCTGAGGGGAACCTGGTATCGCCTAACCGCCGACATGAAGTATCTGAACAACGCAGACCCTGTTGAGCGGCTCGACGTGTCGATTCTGCAGAAGCATGTGTTGCAGCCGATTCTCAACATCGACGATCCGAGGACGAACAAACGCATTGATTTTGTCGGCGGTATTCGCGGAGTCAAGGAACTTGAGAGACGCGTTGATTCAGGTGAGATGGCTGTTGCGTTCGCTATGTTTCCCACGTCCATCGATGAATTGCTAAGCATCGCCGATGCAGGCAAAATCATGCCGCCGAAGTCAACGTGGTTTGAACCGAAACTGCGCGATGGTGTTGTTGTGCATTTCTTGAGTTGATTCGACCGACAGTAGGTCAGGAAGTATTGTAAACAGGAATACAACAAGCGGTGAAGAGCTACTCTAGTTTTTCACCGCTTTGTATTTTGTATCCTCTCAAGAATTCTTCAGCCCCCATCCGCTTTCGCCCTTCCTGTTGCAGTTCATCAATGGCTATCATTCTGTCGAGCGCGGAAACCTCGATCCCCTCTACGAGGCCGTAGGCCGAACCTCGAACCACAACTTCACCTGGCTGACCCCGTGCGCCTTCATCCATCACATGCGACCGGAACAGTTTCAGTATTTTTCCTTTGTGCATCGTGAACGCCGTCGGATGAGGCGAGAGTCCCCGAATGCGGTTGTGAATTCGCTCGGCAGGCTGGTTCCAATCAATGCGGCAATCACCTTTGAAAATCTTGGGCGCCGGAGAAGCGAGAGCGTCGTCCTGCTGTCGGGGAACTGCCTTTCCCTGCTCGATCAACCTGACTGTATGCAAGACGATTTCGGCGCCAACTTCAGATAGTCTATCGTGAATTGTACCCGCGTTGTCTTCGGAACGGATTGGGATACGCGCCTGCAGGAGCATGTTGCCGGTGTCAACCTTCGCCTGCAAAAAGAATGTTGTTACTCCGGTTTCCGTGTCGCCATTGATGATTGCCCAATTGATGGGGGCCGCGCCGCGATATTTTGGCAGCAAGGAAGCGTGCAGATTGAATGCGCCGAGTCGGTGAATGGTGAAGATTTCTTGAGGAAGAATTCTGAATGCGACAACGATGATGAGGTCGGGATTGAGAGCCTTGATC
>CAYJNF010000249.1:0-5988 GCA_964370915.1 uncultured Chitinophagales bacterium | reverse complement strand
GGTGTGTTCCTTGCGGACATACTTGAAGTAATGCTGCTTCGCCAGATGCACATCGAACAGGAGTTGATCGCGCCCGACAGACTCCTCATCCCACAACATCATGCAGTAACTTGCAAAACTTTCGTTCAGCCAGATGTCGCTGAGATTGGCGCAGGTGGTGTTATCGCCGAACCAGTGATGCGCCAGTTCATGCGAGATCGTCGCCTCGGCCGACCAGTCTGAGAAGTATTCGTCGAATGTCGGCGGACCGAAATCGAGCGGCGCGGTGGAATCGCGCAACACACAATCACGATGACCGGTCACACCCGTGTGTTCCATCGCGCCAATCGTATAGTCGGACGTTGCGATCAGGTCATATTTGTCCCACGGGTACCGGTAGTTGAATCGTCTGGAAAAGAACTCAACCATTTTGGTAGCGTTACGAAACGCATAAATTCCTTCGCGTAATCTTCCACGCGGAGTCCAGGCGCTCAGAGGAATCGAGCCATGGGCAGGCGGCAACTTCCCTTCTTCATAGTCACCCACATACAGTGCCATCAGATAGTTGGAATGCGGAAGGGTTTGCAACCAATGATACGTCGTGAATCCCTCCCCTTTCATAATCGTCTCGACCAGCTTTCCATTGGAGATGACGGTGTACGGTGGCGGGACCGTGATGAACATTTCGGAAGAGAACTTGTCGTTGACATCGTTGTACACCGGCAACCAGTTGGCATGCAACCCGCCTTCACCGTATGTATCGACGAAGAACTTCTGCGTTGCCTCATCCTTTCTGAAATACAATCCCGCACGCGGGATTGCATCATAGACAATGCTCGCAACAAGCGTCTCGCCAACGTTGACAGCAGCGGGAAGTTTGATATTCAGTATTCTTCCGGTTGAACGAAACCGGACCGCGGCATTCTCTTTCCCCGCGTTCACCGATTTCACGTTGAGTGCTATCGCATCGAGTGAAATGCTGTCGACCTGACGCAGCGGAGTGAGCGTGATTGTCGCTTCGCCGAAGACCCGACCTTTGGCAAACTCGAATTCGAGAGAAGCTTTGTAGTGGAGAATGTCGACCATCCGCTCGCGAACAGGATTCTCCTTCCCCTCAGGAAGACGTTGCGCAAACGAGTACGTGAACACCCCAAGAAACAGAATTGTGGCGAGGACTGTTGACCTGTATCGCATGCAGATCTCCTTTGCTCAATGATGTTGGGATTTACAGGAACCGTCTTGCCAGCGTAAAGATGCTGTCAAACATCGGCTCGGTGAGTCTGCCCGTGAATGTATTTTGCTGGCTCGGGTGAAACGATGTAATGAACCGCAACTTGCCAAACTCGTACAGCGCGCCGTGCGCAAATCTTGGTTTTGTCTTGTACGTAATCCGGCCAGATTCCCGGAACGCCCTGAGTGCGGCCTCAAAACCAATCTTCCCCAGGCCAACCACAACGCTGGCGTTCTTCAGCAGCGCTATCTCCTGCAGAAGATAGGGCTTGCAATTCGTGATCTCCCGGGGAGTAGGTTTGTTCATGGGCGGCGCGCAGCGAAGAGTCGCGGTGATGTAGCAATCCATGAGCTGCAGTCCGTCGTTGCGATCTTCCGACGTGGGTTGGTTGGCGAATCCCGCTTTGTACAACGCGCGATACAACCAGTTGCCGCTGTTGTCGCCGGTAAACATGCGTCCTGTCCGATTGCCGCCGTGCGCCGCCGGTGCAAGCCCGACTAACAACAACCGTGCGTCCGGATCGCCGAAGCTGGGAATCGGTTTCCCCCAATACTCCTCGCCGGCATACCGTTTGACTTTCTCGCGCGCAACCTGTTCGCGCCAACGGACGAGTCGCGGGCACAGCGCACATTGAATAATATGTCGTTGCAGCGATCGCAGTGTTTGCACTGGCAGGCTTACGTTGATCGGATTTCACCGTTCACGGCGCGTCGAGGACTTCGCGGATTTTGTGCAACACGTGCGACGGATGATACGGTTTGTTGATAAGGTGCTGCAACCCCTCGCGCGTCAACCGTGCTTTCACCGCCGGGTCAACGAAGCCGCTTGCCAGAATGAACCGAACACTAGGGTTAAGCGACTTCAACATCAGGAAAAGCTCGTCGCCGCTCAGCCGGGGAAGTCCCAAATCAGAAATGACCAGCGCAATGTCGGACCGGTGTCGGGCGTAGAGTTCTGCACCCGTAATACCATCCATCGCTGTCAGCACGGTGTAGCCCTGCGCTGAAAGAACTTCCTTCACGAGATCCATCAACATCGGCTCATCTTCAACAAAAAGAATTGTCTCGTGGCCACCCACCGTACCGCGACGATGCGGCTCTCCTGTCGGCGGGGGTTCGCTTCGTTGCTGGGAGGGGAAATAGAGATTGAACGTGGTTCCCTCCCCCTGCTGACTCTGCACTTCGATGAACCCCTTGTGCGCATGAACAACGCCGTACACAATTGCAAGTCCCAGCCCCGTACCTTTGCCGCGTTCCTTTGTCGTGAAGAACGGTTCAAAAATCCGTTCGCGTGTTGCATCATCCATTCCCACGCCGGTATCCGAGACCGACACGCCCACATACTCTGCTGCCGTCGCATCGGGCCACTGCATCCGCACGATGTCTCCATCAACACTGCGCGTTGCGATGCTCACCACACCACCCGCCGGCATGGCATCGCGCGCATTGACGCATAGATTTAGCAAGACCTGATGCATCTGATTTGTATCCGCGAGGATGGACGGAACACTGCCCACCAGCGTTGTCTCGACGCGGATTGATTTCGGGAAGGTTTCGTGCAAGAGCCTTGTCAGCTCACCGATGACGTCATTGATCCGGACGGATTCAAGCAACACCTCCGTCTTGCGTGCAAAGGTGAGGAGTTGTTTCACCACCCCGACGCCGCGCTCGGTTGCTCTGAGGATTGCATCAACGCGCCGTGTTTCCGAATCGGGCAGTGTGACAGTTGTCCCGAGCAACGAGGCATGCCCGAGCACAATACCGAGAATGTTGTTGAAGTCGTGTGCAATGCCGCTGGCAAGCGTACCGAGACTTTCCATTTTTTGTGACTGCAGCAACTGATGCTCGAGATGCTTCTGCACGGTCTTGTCGAATACATATCCCATCAACTGAAGAAGGGTTCCGTCCTCATCGAATGTGCCAATGATATTTTCCAGCACATGCACCGGTGACCCATCGCGCTTACGCAGCGTCAATTCGATGTTCAGGAGCTTCCGATGTTTATGGAGATTGACGATCATTTCTTCACGCTGCTCGGGACCTTCGTACAGAACGGCAGCGCCCGTACGCAGCGCATCGTCGAGTGATGCGAATCCGAAGATACTGATGAACGCCGGATTGCAGTCAAGAAATTTTCCATCAGGCGTGGAGACGAAAATACCTGTCAGGTCTTCTTCAAAGAACCGTCGGTATTTCTCTTCCGACAACCGTAACGCATCTTCTGTTCGCTTTCGATCTGAAATGTTGCGCGTCGAACCGATGATCGATGTAAAGTCTCCTTGCTCGTCGCTGACAATCCCTGCCGTGACCTCCGTCCACACCGTTGAGCCGTTCTTGCAGCGTTGCTCGACTTCAAACGAGCGCATGGGAAGTGACTCCCCCCGGGCAACCGCCTCTTTCGCGTCAAGAAAATATCCGCGTGCAACGATCGCAGATTCCGGAGTGAACATGTCGTCGATACTCTGGCACATCGCCTCTTCGGGCGAGTACCCACGCAAGCTCATCACCGACGGACTTATGTAGGTGAACGTGCCGCTGAAGTCCATCAGCCAGATCACATCGCTGGAGTTCTCCGCCAGAAGGCGATAGAGTTCCTCGCTCTGCCGTAATTTTTCTTCGGCGCGCTTCTGCTCGGTGATGTCGGTTGCCACCCCAACAACGCCGCTGGGTTTTCCCGACGCATCGAAGTAGGGAGAATACAGCGTGTCGAAAATGGAGCCGCGGATATCACTCACGGAGTGCGTCTGCTGGCCCGTCAACGCACGCTCGATACTCCCGACAATTTCGGGATAGTCTTTGTACAGATCAAACGCCGACACTCCGACCACCTGTCCCGGCTTCAGACCGAGTTTTGCGAGGCCGCGCCCTTCCGAAAGCTGAAACACTCCATTGTTGTCCACAATGAACACAACAGCTTCCGCGTTCTCGACGACGGTGCGAAATCTCTGCTCACTTTCGCGCAAGGCTCCTTCGGCCCGCTTGCGCTCGGTAACGTCGTTCGCCACGGAGAGCACTCCCACCCCGCCGTCCGGCAATGGCACCCGGGTTTCACGAAGCTCCATGACGCATGTCGATCCATCCTTCCGCAGATTTTCCACTTCGTGCTCAAGTGTTTCACCCGAGAGAATTTTGGCGAGGTGCCCGTTCACGGACTCACGTTTTGAAGGCGGAACGAGCATCCGCACGTCCTTGCCGAGAAGTTCGCCTTTGGTGAGTTGATGAGAGCGGTAGAACGCTTCGTTTGCTTCGAGGATTCGTGCCGACGAATCGAGGAGCGTAATCCCCGCCGGCGAAAGATCAAACAGTGTCCGGTATCGCTGCTCGTTTGCAACAAGCTGCGCCTCTGCGCGTTTCCGCTCGGTCACATCACGGTCACTGCCGCGATAGCCGCGAAGATTTCCCGTCGCATCAATAATCGGTACGCCGCTGGTTTCCAGGACAATGCGGTGGCCATCCTTATGTTGATTGACATTCTCAAGACTATTGAACGCGCTCTTTGTACTCACGGCGTGTGCAAACACATTCCGGACGCGCTCTGCCTCATCCGGAGGCATGAAAGCAAACGGCGTTTTCCCGAGCACTTCAGACTGCGTGTAGCCAAGCATGACTTGCACTTGCGGGCTGACATACGTGTACACGCCGGCTACATCCGTTTCCCAAATAAAATCGTTCGTTGTTTCGACCAGAGCGCGAAATTTCTCTTCGCTTTCGCGCAACGACTCATGGCTCGTGCGCCGCACTTCGGCGTTCACCAGCGTTTCCGCGAGCACCTGCAGCAACATCACTTCGGTGTTGGTGAACTCGCGAACACTTCGAACGGCATCGAACCCCACAAACCCCAGCAAGTCCTTGTTATAGATCATCGGAATCAGGATCAAGGACTGAATTTGCTGCGCCTCGAGAATGGATCGAAAGGCGCTATCGGGCGGCAACGCATCGACCCGCGGAAGCACGTAGATCTTGCCGCGTCGATGTGCCTCCACCGCATCCGGAAGCACATCAAACGGAATGTTCTGGGAGTTCCCTATTTCACGCGAGATGCCTGCCGCACACCACTCGTGTGTGTTGCTCATCGTCTGCACATCAAAGTCGTACCGGAAAACATACACACGGTCGGCGCGTATGAAGGCCCCGATCGTGCCCAACGCGTCGCTGATCGACTCATTCAGTTGATCAATGGGAACGTTCACGAAACTTGTCGCCATCCTGATGAGCACTTGCTGCAGCTGCACACTGTCGTACAGCGAGATCTCCGCCCGGCGCTGTTCGGTCACATCGCAGGCGACGACCAACTCCGCGCGTGCGCCGTTCATCTGGATTTCATGCGTTGTCACTTCAACATCAAGTATGCGGCCATCCTTCATCCTGTGCTGCCACAAACTTGTCGGATCGGCTCCCTCACGCTTCATCGCCAGATCTCCGAGGAGACGATGAAGCTCTGCTGGCGGACGGATGTCCTTGAGCGTCAGTTGCAGGAATTCTTCATGCGTGTAGCCATACTTCGCGACCGCGGCGTCATTGACGTCCAGAAATGCGAGCGACTTCAGATCAAAGATCCACATCGGTAGCGGATAGTTTCGGAAAAGAAACTTGAATGCTTGATCGGCAGCGTGAAGGTGCAGATCGCTATGGCCTGGTCGACCCATGTGCATCTGTGATAGTGAAGTGGAAACACAAATGGCGTCGAAAGGGGAACGCCACGATTTCAAGTTAGCGCGAACCGCGCAGAGAAGCAAGTAAGCTCAAAACCCTGAATTCCGATTCAGCCTCATCCCGACG
>CAYJNF010000248.1:0-6002 GCA_964370915.1 uncultured Chitinophagales bacterium | reverse complement strand
CTCGACATTCCGTTCTGCATCAACATGAATCCGAGCACGCAAGCAGCTCTGTTGGCGGATGTGATAGATTCACTCGAACGGCACGACGTGCCAAAACTCGTCATCCTCAACGGTCATGGCGGGAACGACTTCAAAGCCATGATCAGAGAACTGCAGCCGAAGACGCGTATGCTCCTTTGCACGATCAATTGGTGGAATTGTCTCGATCCGCGTCCGTTCTTCGAACAACCCGGCGATCACGCGGGCGAACTTGAGACAAGCGTGATGCTGCACGCTGCACCGGATCTTGTTCTCGGATTGGACACAGCGGGTGAAGGGAAAGAACGCCGCTCGAAAGTGAAAGCGTTCCGCGAAGGTTGGGCCTGGACACCGCGACCGTGGACGAAAATTTCCAAGGACACTGGTGTGGGAAATCCGAAGCGCGCTACTGCGGCAAAGGGAAAATTGTTCAGCGATGCGGTTGCCGAGAGGATTGCATCGTTTCTCGTGGAGCTTGCCGCCGCAGATCGGAACGACCTGTACGAGTCCTTGTGACTCTGAGTCCCGATGTTCTTTGTCGGGACGATGAGTATAGAATTCGACAAGCAGTAGAATTTCAGATGCCTCAGTCCCGGTCGAAGATTAGACTCATCGAGATTCTTCCCCAGAGGGGTCCTTCGGACACTTCGTCCCGATTGAAAAACATCGGGACTTCGTTCAGAATGACAAACGACAACCTGTTACTGCACGCGCAACACTTTTGCACCGCGGATCTTTCTTTGCTTCAACTCCATGAGCGCGTGGTTCGCATCGGCAAGCGCGTACTCCTGCACTTCAGGCTTGATGCGCATCTCCGCGGCGAGATCCAGGAACTCACTCACATCACTGCGGGTCACGTTTGCAACACTCTTGATTTCCTTTTCCATCCAAAGATGCGTCGGGTAGTCGAGCCGCGAGAGAGAGTCTTTGTCGGCGTCTTCCTTTCTGATCGCGTTGATCACCAGTCGCCCGCCCGGAGCAAGATTTCGCATCGCTTCAACCACCGGCAACCACGTTGGCGTCGTATCGATGATTGCATCGAGCTTCTCGGGTGACTCGTCTTCGGTTGCCCCTACCCAAACTGCACCAAGTTCCTTCGCAAAAGCCCGCTCCTTTTCACTCCTCGCAAAGACAACAACATCCGACTTCGGAAATTTATGTCGCACCATCTTCAACACGAGATGAGCCGACGCACCGAAGCCGGTGAGTCCGAGCAATTGTCCATCGATAAGCTTTGTCAGCCGGAGTGAGCGATACCCGATGGCACCTGCGCAGAGGAGCGGCGCCGCTTCTGAGTCGGAAAAATTTGAGGGGATTGCAAACGCGAAGTCTTCATGAACCGAGATGTACTCGGCGTATCCGCCATGCACATCGCGACCGGTCGCTTTGAAGTCCGCGCAGAGGTTCTCGTCTCCATTTCTACAGTGGATGCAGATTCCGCAAGCAGAGTGAATCCACGCAACACCAACTCTGTCGCCGATTCTGAATCTCGTCGCCCCCTCTCCACGTTCTTCAACCCGCCCGACGACTTGATGTCCCAGAATAATCGGAAGATGAGGCGGCGGCGTTCGTCCCTCAATTTCATCCAACTCCGTGTGACAAACACCGCACGCTGAAACGCGAATGAGCAGTTTCCTGAGTTGAGGTTTTGGAGCGGGGACGTGAACAAGAGACAGCGGTGTGGGATTGGATTCGAGATCGCAGAGATTATGGAGCAGCATTGCTTTCATGTCGGCTTTCATTCGATACCAGGCGCAGCGCAACGACGTCCTGATCCACAGAGACGGCTAGAGGTACGGACGAAAACCCTGCACCTCTAAATTCTTCTCTACCTTACGAGCCGTTCTACGAATCGTAGATAGTCGATCTGTGGGGATTCGATAGAATCGCAGATAGGTCGGCTCTGCAAAACGAGCCTCAGAATTCTATCTCAGATGCCTGCGAGCACGCGCTCAAGTCGTTGCTTCACTTCTTCCGCAATCGGCTTCATCGCTTCGTTCTCCAGAATCGCAGTCATGACCATTGGGTTGAAGATCGAGACTGCAGTCTGGTTTCCCTTCTCGTACACAATAACGTTGCACGGCAGCAGCAATCCGATTTCCTCTTCCGCCTGCAGTGCCTTGTAGGCAAACGGTGGATTACACGCGCCGAGAATGACGTACTTCTTGAAATCGACGTCAAGCTTTTTCTTTAGCGTATCCTTCACGTCAATCGTCGTCAGAACGCCGAAGCCTTCCACTTTCAACTCCGTCGTTACTTTGTCGATTGCCTGCTCGAACGTGAGGTCGACAGTTTTAGAGAACCCGTATTGCATTTTCCAAGGCCATTTCAGTTGAACATAAACAATTATCGTTAACGATCAGCTCGACAGCAATGCCCCGATCAAGGCTCCGTACAGAGTACTCACCCAAGGATTGCTGGTTATCGGACACGCGCCCGTTCTGCATCCAACAAACTTATAGTACGCGAAACCACCCGCGCCGCCAAGAAGAATTGCCCACCAGTGGGCAACTATTTGAGACCAGAATAATTCCACTCTGCGATACCTCCTCTTAAGTTGGCGACAGTAAACCCGAGTTTCTTGAGCGTCGCAGCAGCCGATCCGCTCCGACTGCCCGTCGCACAATAGCAAACGATCTCGCGGCTCTTGTGTTTTTCCAATTCGGTTGCGCGCCGGCGGAGTTCCTGAAGCGGTATGTGAAGAGAGCCCTTGATCGAGCTGCTTTGTCTTTCGGCCGCGGTTCTCACATCCAACAAAACAATAGAATTGTTTTTCAGTTTTTCTGCAACCTCAGCGGGGGAGTAATTGTTGAGCGATCGCAGGAATAACATTCGTTTCAGGTAGAGGAGAATGAGTATCCCGAGAACCGCGTAGATGGTGATCTGTGAAGTATCCATTCGCGTCCGTTAGTTCAGTCCGCAAGAGCCGCCGCAACAACCGCCTGGACTGTCGCATGAAGAGGGAGTCGAAAAATCCATACCACTGGATTTACTGCCGCTACCCATCGAAACGTTGGGAGCGGAAAGTAATCGCGTGTGCTTGGGGGAATTGCAGCTCGGGCAGACGATGTCGTCTTCAACTTCCCGGACTTTATGGAACACATCATACGTTGAGCCGCATTCATTGCAGCGGTAATCATAGATTGGCATAGGGATCATTCCTTAGACGATAAATATGGTAACTCATGTGATGTGATGCTGTGAAACAGAATTCGGGTCAGTTCAATGTACGGATTCATGGCGTTGACCGCAAAGCGACCCTATGTGCGGACAACGTTCTTGTTTTCCTGTGATACTGTTACGCCACAGGAAGAAAAAATTTCCTTCCCACTCCAAAATTCCCTCAAAAATGAGGGTTTTGAAATTGGCTCGCAACTTGGAAGTATGAACACAGAGCTTACAAACAACAATTCCAAATCAGGGGAGATCAGAAATGAACATACTTCGCACACTGGCTGTCATCGTCACGACTCTTGGATTTTTGGGCTGTGGATTGGGGGATGACGGCAGTGCACAGGTGGCCATCAGCACGGTACAGAATTTCAAACCGGCAACGTCGCTGCCCTCCATCGGAGAGCGCTTGACAACGTCATTTAGCGAACAGGAGTGGTCGGCGATCAAATCATCGGAAACGTTGTACCGGGTTATCTATCACGGATCAGCCTCGGGGCAAACGAAGGAACTCGTCTTTGGCGTGAATATTAACAAACGCGAGGTGATGGCGTTGAATCGCGATGCACTTGCGTTTACAAATCCAATGTAGCTGGCACTACCTCAAACCTGAAGAGGCTCACCCCGATGATCGGAGTGAGCCTCTTCGAATTGCAGATCGACCGCACAAACAAGCTATTCGTTTTCGTACACCAGTTCTTCTTTCCATGACTGGAGAATTGCCGCGGCGCGCCGGATCATTTCGGGCATGGCGGTTTCCACCGCCGGACTCAAATCCAGACCTATTGCCAATCCATTTGGTTGCATGCCAATGAAGTTCAAGTGTCCCGGCAGGAATCCGGACTTGCATGCAAGTTGCAGCACATGATGAAACTCCGATTGATGAGCCATCAAGCGCAGCCCTTCAAACAAGTGGATCGTGTCACAGCTGAACTCGATGATCGTTCCCGGCATCCTGTTCGCATCGGCCGCATCAAGCACAAGCAGGTGACTGCTTTCCCTGATGATATGCTCGAGGTCGAAGCCGGCCGTTCCCGCCTCGATGTACTCAATCTCTTTGCTGTGATCGGACTGGAACTTCAGCAAACGAAGTGCGTGCTTGCCAAGTCCGTGATCGCCAGCGAGAATTTCTCCGATGCCGACCACAACTTTACGAGATGGAAAAGACATAGCCGAATACCCTTCGTTGATAGATCAGATTACCGAGGGTCTTTCCCCCGACTACATTACCGTGTTACACCGTGGGTTGAAGCTCACATTCCTTGAGCAGCTCGCGAACTTCCACTTTCCTTTGTGTCGTAAAATTGGCAATCGTTTCTTTCAGTTTACTGCAGCTTCCAATGTCGGTGTACACCGAGCAATCTCTGCACTCCGCGCTGCGGCACAGCCATGATTTGTTGGAAACCATCCAGCACGATGTGTCGTGTGTGGTGAACGCGTCGCATGCCGCTCGTTCCTCTTCCGGACAATTCTTGACGCTCCAACAAGGAATCAGCGACAGCAGTCTGCGAATTCCCGCGATGCTCACTTTGTCCTGATTAATCATGTTGCGAATGCAGCGGATGCGGTCGATGTCGCTTTGCGCGAAACGGCGATGCTTCGAATTCTTCCGGTAAGGAATAATCAATCCCTCACGTTCATACATGCGAATTGTGGGTATCGACACTCCCAGAATGTCGGCGGCCTCGCCGATCGTGTACAGGGTCGATGGGATGAATGATGTTGTAACTTCAAGGGTGGACGTAGACATGGCAAAACCTCCCAATTATCTGACAATCACAATTGCAGATTCAATGCCACTGGAAACTCTCATATTTTGGCCGTTTTGAGTAGAGCATCTGCATGGATTCTCAGGAAAAAGAAACCCGCTTGGCATATTTCTCAATTTTGAATATGACCGATATGGTCATGTTGAGAAGGTTGGAAGGGCCTGCTGAATTCAGTACATTTATCACCAACTCCAACACCAAGTAGATGTAATGCACCCCAAGAAAATCGCCATCATCTTCGGTACCCGTCCCGATACGATCAAGCTCGCCCCAATTATCCTTGAACTCGAGAAGCAGACGAAGTACTTCAAGACCGTCACGATTGCGACTGCCCAGCACAGGTTTATGCTCGACCAGGTGTTGAAGACATTTCGCATCAAGCTGCACTACGATTTGAACATCATGCAGCCGAAGCAATCGCTCGCATCGCTGACCGGCCGAACCATTCACGCCCTTGACGGTGTGTTGGAACGGGAGAAGCCGGACATGGTCCTGGTGCAGGGCGACACGACAACGACCTTTGCCGGAGGTCTCGCAGCGTTCTATCATCGCATTCCCGTCGGGCATGTGGAAGCCGGGCTGCGAACGAATGACAAGATGAATCCCTTCCCCGAAGAGATCAACCGCAGACTCACCAGCTCGATTGCTGATCTTCACTTTGCACCAACCACGACTGCAAAGAACGCTCTCCTGCGCGAAGGGCATGCGCCGGAACGGATCTTTGTCACCGGCAATTCCGTCATTGATGCGCTGAAGATCGCGCTGCAACAGGATCATCGGTTCTCCCTCAAAACACTCAATCGAATTGCTACCCAGAAAAAGCGAATTGTTCTGATCACGATGCATCGGCGCGAAAACTGGGGAACGCCAATGCGAGGAGCGTGCTGCGCCATTCAACGACTCGCAAGAGACTATCCGGAATTGAATTTCGTTTTTCCTGTTCATCTTAATCCAGACGTACGCGAAGTTGTACGCCCGATGCTTGCTAACATCGCGAATGTGCATCTTGTTGAGCCGCTCGGCTATCTGGATTTTGTAAATCTT
>CAYJNF010000247.1:0-6013 GCA_964370915.1 uncultured Chitinophagales bacterium | reverse complement strand
CTTCACGGCAAGCTGACTCACATCCATCTGTGCTACCAGTTTCCCTTCGTGCATCGTTACCCGAAGAGACAATTCACCTAGCGACTCGGGTTTCATCATCACTCTGACTTCCGATGATTTCCCTTCAACATGTAATTTCACTTCATCCGAGATCTTCACCATCAAGTTCTTTGCAAAGTCCTCTGGCATCGCGGGCTGATTTGAAAATACTCGCACTCCGTCTTTCGCAATGAAGGATGTCTCCAATTTGGGCTGGCTGGTTGCGGCTACAATCCCTTCAACCACAGGCTTCGTCGTGACTCCACGCGCCAGGTTGCTTTGCGTGTCGATCTCAAATCGAGTGGCTGTCCCCTTGACACTAGGTCTCTGCGCTTCTTCGTTCGACGAAGGGTTCGCGTTCTGGTTCTCAGTCTCACCCTCACGTTTTTCCTGATGAGCCAGAGGTTTGTCCGGCAACTGAATCATGGCGGGAGAATCTTTCTCCGCGGGCTCAATGGTAGAATTACTTGTAATATTTTGTTTGATGACCTGGTGCTCGGCTGCTTGCGTCAGTTCTCTTTCGTTCGGTTCATATTCTCCAGATGGCCTGCGAGTGCTGAGTGTGGGTCTGATTGCAGTGTTTGTTTGAACAACTGCCGATGGCCATTTCACGGATTGAGCCGCTTCTTTTTCTGCAGGCTTCATGGATGGGCTGATTCCATTGCTTGTTTGAACAACCACCGATGGCAATTTCACGGATTGAGCCGCTTCTTTTTCTGCAGGCCTCATGGATGAGCTGATTGCATTGCTTGTTTGAACAACCCCTGATGGCCACTTCACGGATTGAACCGCTTCTCTTTCTGCAGGCTTCACGGAAGGGCTGACCGCAGCTTTTACCTCAGACATCTTCACGTCATCCGGTCGTTCTTCCGTTTTCATCCCCTGTTTGTTTTCAGAAACGGTTGTTGGTCGGACGTGCGGCGACTGAACCGCATCAAGTTCACGAGGACTTTCCGGAGAACTCGAAGCGAACTCAGCTTTAGCGAAGTGCCCCTGAGGCCGTTCAGAATCCACCGCTCGATCAATGAATAACGGTTTTTGTTCGGCAATTTCTTGCCCGGAATCGAGTAGTACTGCCTCTCCGTCATTTGCCTTCGCTTCAATAGTGCGCGTCGAACCACAGAGAGGGAGTCCGATTGAGAATCTCTCAACAACAGTCTTCAGCTCGGCCATCGATTGAGGAGTTGCAGTAGTGCCCGCGAAACGCGGCATTTCTCTTATCGGAGAATCGACTATACGTACTTGTATCTCAGTCTCAGGGCTCAACGCGCTGATGACGCTGAGCGGGTTTGAAGATGAAGGTCGTACCGGTCCGCGCTCACTTACAACCGTAACTACACTCTGATCCTGGCGGGTTTCGTTGGTCAACGTGGAAGCCGGGATGTTGCCTTTTGAGTTCTGTTGATTTTCATTTTTTGACAAGAACTGCTCAGCAGGTTTCGCAATTTGAATTCCGAGAACCCGCAGTGTCGTCGTCGGCGCTTCGGACGGGAATTCTGTTTCACTGAGACCAAGATCCCTCATCACCTCATCCGATTTCTCTTGTGGGATGGCCTTCATCAGTGAAACCGGCAGAGCGATGCCTTCTTGCTGAGTCTCGGCACTCACAATTCGCGGGAATGCCATCTGCTCAGACTGTTGAACGAACTTTCCGGAGATGTCACCTTGCAACAAGGGACTTGCTTCATTATTACTTCCGTCCGGCGACAAGACGTTTTCTGTCTGTGGCGCCGATGGAGTAGGGGGGATTTGCAGGGGGACCAACGCAACGAGCTGCTGAAAGAGAACCGAGAGAAATGCCTCTTGCGGAACCAACGAATCTGGAGTTGATTGTTGTTCTGCTTCAGTCGGTATGGCTGACTGCTGACCGCTCGCAGCTTGACTCCCTTTCGGCTGAGGTATGATCATCCCTTCTAACAAACCAATCATTGTACTTTTCCTTTCAGAATCTTTGCTGCATGTTTCGGCTCAAGCTCAGACAGAATTTTGGCACTTTGCCTTCGTTTCATCGAAGTAAGTACCTGCCGTACTGCGAAGTCATCCATGTTATTCATGATGCGCGCAGCGCTCCCCGCGTCCATCGATTCAAATATTTGGACCATCTTCTTCTTCTCTTCGTCGTTCAATGTATCAACGACTGCTTTCGCTTCCGCTAGAGAAGCGATGCTCTCCTCATGCAATTTTGCCACGGTGTGACCCGCGCTGAGTGTGTCCTGCGGTACCCCTTTCACTTTCGTCAAGTCACCGGTCTTTGCGACGGTTGAATCCAATGCCACTGAGGAAGTATCGTTCGTTACGTGCAACGAATCTGCTTTCGCTTGCAACGAATCCGCCGACAGAGAACTCTGCCCCGTCGAATCAGCAACGAGAGGAATAATCTCAGACTGTTCGACAAGAGGTTGCACCATGGCGATCAAAGCAGCTATTGCAAGCAGCGAAACCACCAATGAAGCGACAAAGGGTATAAGGTTCTTCAGGTTCTTCATTCTTTCTATTCGACTTTGTTCGGCCTGCCCGCCAGATCGTCGATGAGTTCCTGTTCAATACGATCCTGCTGGCGCGCCACCTCAGCTTTCTTCTTTTCATCCAGCTTTTCCACCATTTGACGTGACTGAGCTTTCTTTGTAAGCTCCTGTCGTTTGGTGTCTTCTTCTTCACGTATTTCGTCGACCTTGGCAGACTGCTGGTAGATTTGCCGCGAGAGTTTGAAGAGAAATGCTCGCTGCACCTGAATGTCGGTCGCCTTGGCTCTGCCAAAATTGAGCGTCCCCTTCACGGCATCTTCGCGTTTGCTGTGCAGGAGATCGAGCGTGTCCTGTTCCTGTTTGTGCTCTTCCTGAATTTGCTTCAGCTGCTGTTGGGTCACCTTCTCCTGATGCTTTTTCACTTTCAGCACGGTCGTGAACCTGGACACTTCCTTCGTCATCTCTTCTCCAATTCAAGAAAAATTACTTCACCGACATCATTTCAATCAGCAGGCGGATACTTGTCGTGATCTCTTCATGCTCATCCGCTTGCTGACGCAGGAAGGCGCGAATCATTTCTCGCATTTTCAACGCTTCATCGATTCTGGGATTACTCCCTTTTACATATGCACCGATGTTGACCAGATCTTCTGCTTCCCGGTATGTGGCCATCAAATCCATCATCCTCGATGCGGCCTTGCGATGTTCTTCTGTCGTCACCGAGCTCATGACTCGACTGACACTTTCAAGAACATCCACTGCCGGGTAATGACCGGAAGAGGCAAGACGACGCGACAGCACAATGTGTCCATCCAATATCGAGCGCACCGTATCAGCGACAGGCTCGTTCATATCGTCGCCTTCCACGAGGACTGTATACAATCCCGTAATGCTTCCCTTTTTTGCATTCCCCGCCCGCTCAAGAAGTTTCGGCAGCATTGCAAATACTGACGGCGTATATCCCTTGGTTGTTGGGGGCTCACCGATGGCCAGGCCCACTTCGCGTTGCGCCATTGCCAAACGAGTCAATGAATCCATCATCAGCACGACATTCAATCCCTGATCGCGAAAATACTCCGCGATAGTGGTTGCCATGAATGCTGCCTTGATGCGTATGAGCGCAGCTTGATCGCTCGTCGCAACAACAACCACTGATCGCTGCAAGCCTTCCGGACCGAGTTCTTTGTCGAGGAACTCGCCGACCTCACGACCTCGTTCCCCAACCAAGCAAATCACGTTCACGTCCGAGCTGGCGTAGCGCGCAATCATGCCCAGCGTAACACTTTTTCCCACGCCGCTCCCGGCAAAGATACCAACACGCTGTCCGATGCCGCAGGTCTTCAGGGTGTCGATCGACCGAATCCCGGTGGCGATATGTTCCGTGATGCGCTTGCGATCAAGCGGACTCGGGGGAGGCGAGTATATCGAGCGGCGCTCCACAGCATCTATCGGGCCTTTGCCGTCGATGGGTTTGCCGAGGCCGTCAATTACGCGACCCAGCAGCTTATTGCTGACACTCACCGAAAGGGCATGACCCGTCGCGACGATTTCGCTTCCGGGGCTTACGCGGCCTGCATCGCCCAACACCATCGAGAGAACGCGATTGTTCCGGAAGCCCACGACTTCCGAAATGCAAAGATCTTCGCCATTACGCGCCTTTACCTTGCAGACTTCACCGAGAAAACAATTGGGACCTGACGATTCGATAACAAGCCCAATCACTTGCGTGACCCGCCCGTTCACTTTCATGAGATCGGCATGATGCAAACGGGTGAAGTAGTTTTCCAATTCGTTCGACGGCAGTTCGATATGTTGCCCAAGTGCTCGCATTATCGTTCAGGTCGCTCCTCGAAAAGCGCCGCTTCAATTTTTTCAATCTGGGTGGCAATCAACGCGTCAACGTTTCCAGAGTCACTCTCAAGTATGCAGCCGCCACGCTCAATGTTCTCATCAGCTTCAATTGCCAATTCATGTACGGAATCCGACGCGCCCACGAGAGAAACTCTGCTCTGCCGGACAATTTCTTCATCCGCCGGATTGATGCGAATCTTGATCCGGTCGACGCCAATGATACGGCGCATCGCCTCGTGGATCTGCCGCAATACGACCTCATCGTCACGCCGGATTTCACGCTTCACAAGCCGTTCAGCTATTGCCAGCGCAAGCGTGACGGCGTTGTGCTCCAACGAATCATGGTAGCGGGTAAGCTCTCCCTGCACGCCTGCGATAAAGGCCTCGGCATTCCTCCGGACTTCTTCAAAGCTGGCGTTGAGATCGTCGCGCAGATTTTTTTCCGTATGTCGTCGGCCCTCATCGAAGCCTGCTTTGAACTCATCCTTCAGCTGCTGCTCGATGTCATCCATCGGAGTGGAATCAACCTGGGTCAGCTGATCGAAAGCAGCCTGACCATCGGTGTCATTGCCGGACGTTCTCCGTTCCGATGCACCAAACGTATCGCCGTGCACCGGGATGGGAGTCTGCTTGCGCTCCCGCGATTCCTTCTTGAGAACGCGAACATGACCCGCCGGCAAGTGTATTTTCACGACTTTAGACAACGACTTCCTCCGTGCCACCGCGACCAGCAATAATGATTTCCCCCGATTCTTCCAGTTGCTTCACTACCGCGACAATTCGTGCCTGCGCACCTTCCACCTCTTTCAAACGAACGGGACCCATGTACTGCAATTCTTCACGCAGCATTTCCTGTGCACGTTCGGACATGTTGGAGAGAATTTTCACTTTCAGTCTTTCATCTGCGACCTTCAACGAAAGGGCAAGGTCTTTCTTGTCCACTTCGCGCAAGACTCGCTGGATGCCACGATCATCCACAAAGATGATGTCTTCAAACAAGAACATCAGGTTCTTGATTTCCTGCGCCAACTCTGGATTGCGAATCTCGATGCTTTCCGTAATTTCTTTTGAGGCTTCAGATCGCATCTTGTTCAGCAATCCGGCCACCGACTTCGGTCCGCCAAGGACGTTTGCGCCATGCCCTATTTCAGATTCCGCAACCGACTCGAGGGCGTCTTCCATTTCCGCAACAAGTGCCGGAGACACTTTGCCGAGTGTCGCCACCCGATAGATCACGTCGTTGCGAAGATCCGGCTGGAACTCTTCAAGAACCGCCGAGGACTGTTCAACGCGAAGGTTCGACAGAATCAGAGCGATCGTTTGTGGATGTTCTTTCTGCAGAAGATTGGCGACCTGATATGGATCCGCCTTCTTGAGATTGTTGAAGCCCCGCACGTTGGTTATTGATTTCACACGTTCGATGATCACAGCCGCCCGTTCCGGTCCCAAAGACTTTTCGAGAAGTGCCTGGGCTTGTTCCGCCCCGCCATCAATCAAATACTCCTGCGCCGTAATGAGCGCCTGAAATTCTTCAATGACTTTCTCGGTCATGCTGGACGGAACGGATTTCAGTTTGGTAATCTCAACTGTCAGATCTTCGACTTCCGACTGCGAGAGCGTCCGCATGAGAGATGTCGCCGTGGGAATATCGAGAGAGA
>CAYJNF010000246.1:0-6070 GCA_964370915.1 uncultured Chitinophagales bacterium | reverse complement strand
CAGCTAACGTTCTACAACTGCATGCGCAAGTTCAATTTGGATTTCTACTGCAAGAGCTTTGGCATCAAGAGCCCGAAGAGCGAGGGCATTACCGGCTTGGATCTCGGTCCGTTGTACGAAGCCGGACGCTTTCGCGAAATCGCCGAATATTGTATTGGCGATGTGAAGGCAACGGCAGAACTCTTCTTCCATTGGCAGAATTTTCTCTGCTTCGAAAAACAATAGATCGCCGAAGGAGTCCTTCGTACAGCGTCAACCAGCGAGAATCGCTTTCGCTGTGACGCACCTATCTATCGAGATTAATCTTCCAGAAAAATCTCTTGCATGTGAAACTTTGGCAAACTATATTCGTCTAAGCAAATGTAGTTGACCAGGAGGAATTGTATGAAAGAATTGGCAAAGGTATTCAAGGCACTAGCGGATGAGGCGAGGTTGAGAATTCTCAATCTGATTTTCCGAACCGGCGAAATATGTGTGTGCGATATTGAATCGATCACCGGATTCACGCAAACAAAAACCTCGCGGCATCTCCTGTACTTGAATCAGGCTCAGCTCGTCGAAGGAAGAAAGCAGGGTCTCTGGATGCTCTACTCCATTGCCAGGCCAAAAAACAAAGAACATGAGCAATTGCTTGAATGCCTGAAAAGCATCCTGCAAACAAATTCGGTGGCATTGAAAGACGCAAAAGAACTCAACAAGAATATCAACAAGGGTTGTTGCACGACGTTCTCCGTGATCAAACCGGAAATCAAGCCTGCTGTACTCGAATTAACTTAACGAAGAAGGACAATCGAAATGACAAGCCACTTGGAAACAGACAACAAATCCTGCTGCCTGCCCGCCTCATTGATTACTACGAGGCAGGCGGGCGGCCCGACATGCTGTAGCGATGAACAAGACGTACAAACTCAAACGATCTCTACTGACGAACTCAAGAAGTCCATTCGCGAGAAGTATGGAGAGATTGCGGAGAAGTCCGGATCGTGTTGTGGACCCAACTGCGGCTGCGGCAGCGAAACGGACGAGCAGGTCTTGAACGTCATGATGAACGACAAGTATACCAGCGTCGACCAGCAAATCATCGAAGCGGCGGATCTTGGACTCGGCTGTGGAACACCAACTGCATTCGCCGACATGAAGGAAGGCATGCGTGTGCTCGACCTTGGTTCCGGCGCGGGCATTGATGTGTTTCTCGCGGCGAACGCTGTTGGACCGACGGGCAAAGCCATTGGGATTGATATGACGGACGAGATGTTGAAACGCGCTCGCATCAACAAAGCAAAGCTCGGCATCACGAACACGGAGTTCTGGAAAGGCGAGATCGAAGACATGCCGGTGGAGTCCGATTCGATTGATCGCATCATCAGCAATTGCGTCATCAATCTTGTGCCCGACAAGCGGAAGGCGTTCTCCGAAATGTATCGCGTTCTCAAGCCGGGCGGCCGCTTCACGATTTCCGACATCGTCTCCATCGGACAGATTCCGGCAGACGTACGAAAGGACCTGGAACTCTGGGCCGGCTGCGTTGCGGGCGCTCTCGACAAAGAGGAATACTTGCAGATTGTCCGTGAGGCCGGCTTCACAAACCTCAAGCTCGAAAAAGAAAAATCGTTCTCCATTGAAAAGAGCGTACCGTTCGGACTCGAGAGTATAACGCTGACAGCAGAAAAATGAACCGCGTTACCATTCGCAAATCATCAGAAGCGGATTACCCTGCAGTGGCGAAGCTGCTGCAGTCCGCTTCCCTTCCGACCGAAGGAATCGTCGATCACTTTCAGCACTTTCTCGTTGCGGAAAGCGGCGGCGAGATCGTTGGAGCAATCGGCCTTGAAGTCTATGGCGACACTGCGTTACTTCGTTCGGCTGTCGTTCATCCATCTCAACAGAACAAAGGCATCGGCTCAATTCTGTACAATAACTTGATTGAGTCTGCGGCGTTGCTCGGTATCCGGCGGCTGATTCTCTTCACCAACACTGCCGAGAGATATTTCGCAAAGAAAGGATTCAGAAAGATTGATGCGAAATCAGTCGCTGGGTCAATTACACAGTCGGTCGAGTTCACGGGCGCGTGCCCGTCAACGGCTGCTTGCATGGAGTTGATCCTCGATTCCAAGCGGGCCGAAGAATCCTATGGCAATGAGATTCTTCGCTCGTCCCAGAAAACGGAACACGCTCAGAATGTGAGGGCACGAATTCTCATTCTCTGTACCGGCAACTCCTGCCGCAGCCAAATGGCGGAAGGATTTCTTCGCTCGCTTGATTCTTCGTTGGAAGTTTACTCAGCCGGAACGCGACCCGCATCACATGTAAGCCGGCGAGCAAATGCCGTCATGAAAGAGATTGGCATTGACTTAGGCGGCAATTATCCAAAGAGCGTCGACAAGTTTCTCGGGCAACCGTTTGATTACGTCATCACCGTTTGCGATCATGCAAAGGAAACTTGTCCGGTGTTCATCGGACAGGTCAAGCACCACGTGCACATCGGATTTGATGATCCTGCTGAAGCGAAGGGTATTGAGGAAGAAATTCTCGCAACATTCAGACGAGTCCGGGATGAGATACGGAAGGAGTTCTTTCAGTTTTATTCAGAACATATTTCAAAGGAATCGTCATGAATACCGTCTCCAGCAAACTTTCCTTTTTTGATCGCTATCTCACCCTGTGGATTTTTTTCGTGATGGCCCTGGGTGTTGCTGCCGGTGCGCTGTTTCCCGACATCGCGGGTTTCTGGGATTCGCTGAGTTCCGGCACAACAAATATCCCCATAGCGATCGGACTGATTCTGATGATGTATCCTCCGCTGGCAAAAGTGAAATACGAGGAGCTTCCCGTTGTCTTCAGAAACGTGAAACTGCTTTCATTGTCGCTCACCCAGAACTGGATTGTTGGTCCGTTGGTGATGTTTATTCTGGCAATAATCTTCTTGCCTGATAAACCGGAAATGATGATCGGGGTAATTCTTGTCGGGCTTGCGCGTTGCATTGCAATGGTGTTGGTATGGAACGATCTGGCAAAAGGAGATTCAGAATTGGCCGCCGGTCTCGTCGCATTCAATGCAATTTTCCAGGTGTTCTTGTATTCAGTGTACGCCTACGTATTCATCACCGTTCTCCCTCCCCTCTTTGGATTCAAGGGAGCATTAGTGGAAATATCGATAAGGGAAATAGCTGTTACTGTTCTTATCTACCTCGGCATTCCATTCTTCGGTGGCATGATAACCCGCGCTGTGTTGGTGAACATAAAAGACAAAGAGTGGTATCACACAAAGTTTGTCCCAACGATTTCCATTCTTACCCCCATTGCATTGCTCTTTACGATCTTTGTGATGTTCTCCCTTAAAGGTGAGAAGATCGTCGAACTGCCGCTCGATGTCATTCGGGTTGCGATCCCCTACTTGTTCTACTTTGCAGGGATGTTCTTCGTGACATTCTTTCTCGCCAAAAGGATGGGATATAGTTACGAGAAGATCACGACAACGGCGTTTACGGCCGGCAGCAATGACTTTGAACTGGCAATTGCCGTTGCCGTGGCAGTATTCGGAATCAACTCTCAAGCAGCATTCGCAACAGTGATTGGCCCGTTGGTGGAAGTGCCGGCCTTGATTCTGCTCGTAAATGTGTCGCTCCAGTTCAAGAAGAAATACTTTGCTGCAGAAGCTGTGTAAGAGAGCTTCTTCATAGTAGATTCGGGGAGAATAGAAATCTGCGGATGTACGCGGGGATCAAACAACGTCTCGTCACTTCTACGGAGGGAACGATGACCGACAGATATCAACAACTGACGGAAGAGATCCTAAGCCTTGCAGACGTAACCATCAACGGCAAGGACCCGTGGGACATTCATGTCCACGATAGTCGGTTCTTCCGTCGGGCAATCACCGAGGGGGAACTGGGCCTAGGTGAATCGTACATGGATGGATGGTGGGACACCCCGCAGCTTGACGAGCTTATCAACCGAATCTTGCGCGCCCGACTGGACGAGAAGACTCGTCGCTCATGGCCGACCCTGCTGAAGCCTGCCCTGACCCTGGCAATCAACCTTCAATCAAAAAGTCGTGCGTTTATTATCGGACAGCGGCACTACGATCTGGGCAACGAGCTTTTCACGCACATGCTTGACAAACGGATGAACTACAGCTGTGCGTATTGGGAGAATGTGAACTCGCTGGACGAAGCTCAGGAACTGAAGCTCGAGCTTGTTTGCCGAAAATTGCATCTGCAAATAGGCATGCGCGTACTGGACATCGGCTGCGGCTGGGGTGCATTCGGCAAGTACGCTGCCGAACATTATGGCGCCACCGTTCTCGGCATCACTGTATCAAAGCAACAGGTGGAGCTTGGGAGGAAGTTGTGTGAAGGTCTTCCAGTAGAGTTTCGGTTGATGGACTACCGCGATGTTGGGGGCACGTTTGACAGGGTGGTGAGTATCGGAATGATTGAGCACGTCGGTTACAGAAATTACAGAACATATTTTGAAGTAGCCCGCAAGAGTTTGTCGGACGATGGCTTGTTCCTTCTGCACACAATCGGAGGGAATCGGTCGGTGCAATCGATCGGTCCATGGACACATAAGTACATCTTTCCCAATGGCATGCTTCCCTCTGTTGCTCAACTGGGGAAGGCCATTGAAGGCCTGTTCGTGATGGAGGACTGGCACAGCTTTGGGCACTATTACGATCAAACGCTGATGGCTTGGTATGAGAACGTCACATCAAGCTGGAAGAGGCTCAGCGACAGATACGACGAACGTTTCTATCGGATGTGGAAATTCTACTTACTCTCAAGTGCCGGAGCGTTCCGGGCCCGCCGAAATCAATTGTGGCAGATTGTTCTTTCAAAGGATGGGATTGCCGGAGGGTATGAGCCTGTTCGGTATAGCAACGCGGTGATTTCCCAATCCTGACAGCGTTCCTTCCAAAACTTGAGACTCTCCCTCCACAACTCGCATACAAATCTGATAATCTCTCTAAACGAACTGCGGCACACTATATGAGTCTATACTCATATAGTTGAGCACTCACATCCTGCAAAGAGAGACTACCGTGAATAAGACATCTGCCGACCTGAAAGCCGACATCCTCATAGCATTGGCACATCCGAACCGCATTCGCATTCTGGAGTACCTTCGGAAAGATGTCCACTGCAACTGCGAGTTGGCACCCGCGCTTGAACTCGAACAATCGAATCTCTCGCGTCATCTCAAGCTTCTCGTGCAGGCTGGTGTCCTTGCGTCATGGAAGGAAGGTCTGCGGGTGAATTTCAAAGTGACGGATGATAGAATCTTCAAGATTCTCGACATCGCTGCAACGATTGCGCGACAGGAAGTTGAGAAGAAGGCAGAAGCGTTGGAAGAAGCATGAGGGACATGACGCCGACATCTGAAAACGAAACATCTCAATCGAAAAAGGAAAGACACTATGACAATCAAAGTACTCGGCCCCGGATGCATGAACTGCAAGACGCTTGAACGAAGAACTATAGAAGCACTGGAAAAGTCGGGCATCCAAGCAGCGGTTGAAAAAGTAGTTGATCTCGATGGGATTTCCTCTTACGGCGTCATGCGAACACCCGGACTGGTTATCGACGAAAAAGTTGTCGTCCAGGGAAGAGTTCCATCAGTCGAACAAATCCAGGAGTTGATTGCCGCAGAAACAAAAAGGGCGGTTGCACAATGAAGGAGTGGATGAAATTCGCGCTGTTGGCAGCAGTGTTTCTTGTCTTCTACTTTTCTCCGATTGACGCGCCGATTGTAATTCAGTCGATAGCTTCGGGGCTGACTTTGCTGCACGAGTACACGCGGCTTCATGTGCTAACGTGTCTCGTGCCCGCGTTCTTCATCGCCGGGACGATTGCCGTGTACGTGAAGAAAGACGCCGTCATGCAGCTTCTTGGTCCAACGACGAAGAAGTACATTGCCTATCCGATAGCCAGTGTCTCAGGCGGCATCCTCGCAGTCTGTTCGTGTACGATCCTTCCTCTTTTCACAGGCATCTACAAACGTGGCGCGGGTATTGGTCCGGCGGTCGCGGTTGTTTTCACGGGACCGGCAATCAATGTTAAGGCAATTATGT
>CAYJNF010000245.1:3172-6078 GCA_964370915.1 uncultured Chitinophagales bacterium | reverse complement strand
GGGCAGTACCCCAGACGCAACACTGCAACTTGACATTCTCAACAACGGGCTTCCGGTGATGTGGTGGCTTGGTGTTCAACGCCGCGGTGGTGCTAACTTCTCCGCAGGCGATGAATTCCTGATTCTCGCGAACCATGTCAATACGCCAAGCAACGTGTTCACTTTCAAAGCTCCTACAACTACGCAGTACAGTGCAACGCTTGCAAAGCAGGACGTGAACAAAATCAGCGTCTTCCCGAATCCGTACTATGCATTCAATCCCCGGGAAATCAGCCGTACAACCCGCTTTGTGACGTTCAACCACTTGCCCCAAAAAGCGACGATTCGCATTTTCAATCTCGCCGGGCAACTCGTCCGCACACTGGAGAAGGATTCTCCTTCACAGTATCTTGACTGGAATCTGGCAAATCAGGATAACTTCCCTGTAGCTAGTGGAATGTATGTAGTCCACGTTGAGATGCCGGATCTCGGTGCAACGAAGGTGATCAAAGTGGCTGTGATTCAAGAGCAGGAAGTACCAAATAATTTCTAAGGCGACTATAATGAATTTCAAAAGGAGAATACCTATGAAAGGCAGTATCTTATTCGGTGCTCCGTTTGTCTGCGTATTGATGCTTGCCGCAACGCTGTATGCTCAAAACCAGAGGACGGGAACCTCGGCGGCACCTGAACTGCTGATTCCTGTTGGGGCGCGAGATCTCGCCATGGGCGGATCGTCAATCGCAAGCTCCCAGGGAATCGAGGCAATTCACTGGAACCCAGCTGGCCTGGCTCGTATGACCGGGCATACCGCCGAAGGCATGTTTTCATCGATGTCGTATATCGGTGATATTCAAGTCTCGTATGGCGCGGCTGCTTCCCAGTTCGGGGATTTCGGGACAATCGGACTTTCATTGCGCAGCCTTGACTTTGGCGAAATACCTGTCACCACAGTCGAGGATGAGGATGGAATCAACGGTGGAACGTACTCTCCCAGCTACGTGACCATTGGCATTACCTATTGCAACCAAGTCACCGATGCAGTATCGGTCGGCGGTACAGTGAAGCTCGTGAGCGAAAGTATCGCGCGCGTTTCCGCTTCCGGCATCGCATTTGACCTTGGCCTGCAATACCGTGGATTGCTGAATGTCTCCGGTCTGCAGTTGGGTATCGCGGTGAAGAACATCGGACCCTCAATGAAGTTCGACGGGACCGGGTTGTTGCGCAGTGCGGTATCCAGCGAGGGTGAGCGTCCGGAGCAGCGCTACAAGAGCGAAACAGCAGCGTTTGAGTTGCCGTCGGTCATCGAGCTTGGCGTTGCTTACACGGGCTGGATGGACGAGAATGTCAGCGGATACACGCTGTCTGGCTCGTACACGAACAATAACCTGTACCTCGATCAATACCGGCTTGGCGGCGAACTTTCGTTCGGCGTTGAGTCTGTGAAATTGTTCGGACGTGCAGGCTATGAATTCGTCCCGCAGCTCAAAGAAAGCAAAGAGAACGTGTTCGGTCTGACGCTGGGTGGCGGTGTAACGTACCTTGCAGGCGACGTTGAACTCACGTTCGACTACGCATACCGACAGGCCCAGTTCTTTGAGAACAACAACGTGTTCTCACTGAAGCTCGGCTTCTAGTCCGTTAGTTGTATATTGCAGAATGGTACTGGTGGAATGGCTGCTCTGTAGCTAAGGGCAGCCATTCCTTTCTTATGGCAATTCGAATCCTACACTTATGAATCGACGTGGATGTTGTGTGGCCTGTCATCTCACGAGAGCAGCTCATAGCAATTTGAAATATTGGCTTGTTGCCTGGACGATAGTCGTCCTCCTGGCGAACATGAGCATTGGTCGTGCTCAAGACACAATGCCAGACTCAACCAGAAAAGCGATGAGCCGCCTTGCCGTCAATCTAGGGAGCCGGGTCAACGTCCTGAGTATTTCCGTCCGCCCCGGTTCTGAAGATTTTGCAACGCTGGCGTACCTTCGTGTGTCGAAGGGGGCAAATATCGTCAGCGCATACGTGAGCAATGGAGAGCTGGGCGAGAGTGATGATGAGGGATTGTTGCCGCTGCAGCTTGGTGTTGTGCGCCGGCGTGAAGCCACCGACGCAATTGGCAGGCTGGATGGTAAAGTGGAGTTCTTGAATTTTCCCGACATCGTTGCTGCGGCGGACAGTCAGGCCGTTGATGACCTCTGGTCGATGGATTCGCTTCGCAGCAGATTTGCAACACTGATTGCGTTGCACAAGCCCGACATCATTCTTCTCAGCAAGGATCGGTTTGCAAGTGTTCGGCCCGTGTGGCATCGCTTGCTTGAGGGAACAATAAAGAATGCGATCAAGGATGCCGCAAAGGCGGGGGAAAACCAATGGCGCAGTGACAGATTTCTTGTCGAGGGTGGAGATGGAATCACCATCGCTGTTCCTGTTCAGGAAATGTGGGAGGGGAAGCAATCGTTCGCGGATCTCGGGAAGTCAATGTTGCGGGTTTATGGTTCGCTCGCAGTCCAGCAGCGATCGTGGAAACGCGAGGCAACAAACAGGTATGCCATTGCATTTGCCGCCACGAAAGCTCGTCCAAAGACGATCGTTGAAAATCTTCCGGCAAAGCCGGACATCGCTCTGCGCTCGCACGCACAGGCAGTTAACGAATTAGTTCGATCGATAAGGGACGTTGCACCGAAGTCCGGGCTGATACTTGACCGCGCAACGTCCCTCTTTGATAAACTCTCGACACTGCTCGTCCGCCGGAATCTCAGTCCGCGCGTGCAGCGTGATGCTCTTCTCTGGCGCGAATATCTCGATCAGATTCGGAACACACTCTTGGGCGTTCGGGTTGCGTATCGCATAAGTGACACGGTGGTCACGGATCGTCAGGTGTTGTTTTTTACGGTCGATTCCGTCTCAGGCCTAACCCTCGGCGGCAG
>CAYJNF010000245.1:0-3162 GCA_964370915.1 uncultured Chitinophagales bacterium | reverse complement strand
TACATCCCGGCAGTGGAAAGTGGGTGGGCGGTGAACGAGTCGTTGGAGAGAAAACACCCGCTTGTCCCCGGGGAGGAAATTCGACTCTTGTCCCCGCAATTACCTGAGTACGATCTTCCGCATCAGGAAACAATGTCCAGCCGTCCGGCGCTGAATCACATGCTGTATGTGTTTGTCATGCACAGAGCAGCACAGCGAAACCGCTCCTTCTCGTATCGGATTGCAGTTCCTCTCTTGTATGCCCCGCGGTTTACGGCGGAAGTGTTGACGCCGATTGTTCCGGCAACTCCGGGAGTGGAATTGAATCTGAGATTGACCAACCATTCCCGTGACGGAATCTCGGATGTTGTACAAATAAAAGACACGATGGTAACGTGCGCGCCTCAAAGGTTTCGTCTGAGCGAAAAGGAAGCAGCCGCCTCCGTCATGCTCCAGCTGATGTGGCGCGATGCACTTCAGGACAGCACGTACATCTTTCCGATTCAGATCGGCACAACCCCGGTTGCACGGTTCGCTGCACGGAAATTTCGATGGAACGTCGACACAACAAAACACATCGCAGTACTGGCAGGGATCAAAGAAAGCACTCTAACGACCGGACTGAGACGACTCGGCTTGAACCACGTTCGCGTTGTGAACCCGGAATCCGCCAGCATTTCGTTTCAGGGGAACGACGTCGTTTGTCTCGACCGACGGTTCCTGTCCTTTGTGAAGAAGCCGGATGAGTACTTCAATGCTCTGATGAGCTTCGCCGATTCGGGCGGGCATCTCGTTGTCTTTTCGCAAGAGGCCGCAGTTTGGAATGCGTCGTTGTTCGGATCACTTTTCAAACTGGCCGGGAGTGAACGGTGGGATGCCCAGACGCCGGTTGAGCTGGATGAGAACAGCGACCTGATCAGCAATCCCAATCACCTGCACGAAGATGATTTTACCGGGTTCATTGTCAGGAGAAATCATAACACCATCACCGGGTCATTTGGCCAGCCGATTCTTAAACACCGCGGTTCAGGCAACCCCATCATCCTCACAAAGAGCCACGGAAGAGGAAGGGTGACCTATGTGGACCTTGCGCTCCAAGAACAATTGCTGAATGTAAACCCGGGAATGTTCCGGTTGCTGGCGAACCTGGTCTCACTCTCGGTTAAGGGGAGTCATCACTGAAGCGATCGTTGAACGCGCAGGAACGCTTCGCCGCGGATTCTACTTCTTGACAAAGGAAACCGTAGTGGCTATATTGACGTTGTGGTAATTGGTCTAGTTCTTGCTCGCTGCGCCACTCCCCTTTGTACCCGGTAAGTGTGGTCACTGGTCTTAAGATTGTGAGAGCATGCAAGTTTTATTTCTAGGAAGCGATTCAGAGTTTTGACAGTTCGTTATTCTCTTTTGCTGTCTGGTTGTTTGTTGGGCGCACCGTTGATATACGGAGGGTCCGAAGACAAGATTGGTACTGCGGGCGCTCCGGAGTTGACCATCCCCGCAAGTTCGCGCGGGGCTGCACTTGCCGGGTCACTTCTTGCTACTGCAACAGGAACGGAAGCGATGAGTTGGAATCCTGCTGGCATGGTGCGAGGCATCGGCGGCAGAATGGGTATCGAAGGATTGTTCTCATCACTGAATTATCTGGCAGACATCCAGCTGAATTATTTCGCCTTGGGTATGCAGCTCGGCAGCGCGGACGCGCTCGGCCTTTCGTTGCGAACGTTTGACTTCGGCGATATCCCGGTAACGACTACGGAACAGCCTGAAGGAACCGGCGGCGTCTTCTCGCCGAAGTTTGTTACCGTTGGTGTGTCGTATGCCCGGGCGTTTTCCGATCGCTTCTACGCAGGAATAACCGCGAAGCTTGTCACCGAGAGTGTCATGAACACGTCAGCCGCTGGAATTGCCGCTGACGTCGGTGTGCAGTATGTCGTTCCCGGTGGTCTCAGTGTCGGCGTTGCATTGAAAAACGTCGGTCCGAAGATGCGCCTTGCCGGCGAGGACCTAACCTTGACGTCCGTAACCCTTGGTCAAAACGGAGAGAGCAACAGCGTGCGTCTGTCAGGTGAAGAATTCGATCTTCCCTCGTCGCTCGAGATCGGGGTCGGCTATCGGTACGAACTGGCGGAAGAGAATTCGATAACTCTGAGTGGCGCGTTTCAGAACGCAAACTTTGGTGCGGACAAGATTCAGGTCGGTCTTGAATATTCGTGGCGCGAGCAGCTGTTCCTGCGGACCGGTTACGTGCAGCTGGATCGGAACAATACGAGAAACATCTTCGGTCCGAGTGTGGGTGCAGGCGTAAGTCTTCCCGTGGGCAACACGACAGTGACATTCGATTATGCGTACAGGCACGTTGATTTGTTTAGTGCCAATCAATGGTTTACACTGAAGGTGGGGTTCTAGAAGTCCGCCATGAAAAGTCCTTAAGAAGAGAAAACCACCAAGGCTCCTCCATAGGAGTCCTTCGGACAAGCCACCAAGACAATTTGGTATGAATTCTCGGAAAGATAGACGTGGCGCCTTGGAGTCTTAGTGGTAATCTTTTGAACGAGGAGTTTTCGGCTAATGCATTGGTCACAAGAGTAACCGAAGGGTTGGTCGCCGTTCGGTCGTTTGCTGGTCACGCTGTCATCTTCCCTGCCGGGTTCATATTTGCAAGAGCACTGTAATTAGGTACGAGAAAATCACGAGGTTCATGAGCGGTCTGATCTAACCACTTGCTAGGAGGAGATGTAACTATGAAGAAAGCTCTTCTCTGTGTTTTGCTTGGCGCGTTCATCGCGTTGTGCCAGGTGTCGACAGCGGGTAACAAGAAAGGCGGCACCCTCAAGCCCACCATCCCCGATGAACATGCGAGAGTGACTGAGCAAACGTTTGCACCTGCACAACAACAGCAGATTCCTGCACGAACACTCTCCGTTGGCACATACACGTCGCTAAGCGGGTATTATGACTATCAGGCAAACGGAACGCCGCAGCATATTCGCGTGAATCCGGCAAACGGCAACATCCACGTTACCTACATGCTCGCCGATGACTCTGCTCAGTCAAACTCCAGCCGTCGAACAGCGTATGCATTCAGCACAAACGCCGGCTCCACATGGAACAACTTTAGCAATGTCCGTGTGCCGTCACGTCGTTCCGGTTTCCCGTCGATTGATTTGTTGCAGGCTCCTAACG
>CAYJNF010000244.1:3791-6079 GCA_964370915.1 uncultured Chitinophagales bacterium | reverse complement strand
CCTGAACTCGACGATAGTATGCGACCGCCTGTTGAATCATGAGAATGATCCAGTACACCAGAAGTCCGTAGTCAAAGAACCCGATTGCCGCAGTCCAAAGCCGGTAGAAGGGAAACTCATCTCCGGGCTTGAGTCTGATGTACCAGACGATTGCGTTCGAAAGGAGATTATGTGTGATTGCGACGATGAAGCTGAGCGCGATGTGAATGGAAAGATTGCGACCCCATGTCTCGCGTTCGAGCGGAAATTTTCTGCCGAACCAGAGTACGAGCGGAGTGAAGATCATCCAGAGTACGCTGTACGAGATCCCTGCGAGCGAAGCGGTGAAGATATCCGGTGAGCGCCCTTCGCGCACGAGGCTGTAGTACGTTTGGCTCGACATCAAAAGTATGTTGGCCGACCACACGGTGACGATGATCAGCCAGACCTTGATGCGTGGAGTGAGGTTGGAATGCTCGTTCATGACGAGACCAATGTACGGCGAGCACGCGCAGTTGTCAAGCATCGAATTCGTCGTGCGCGCATTCTGAAGTTTGCAAGCTATCAAGCGTTTGGGGCTTCGGCTGTCACGGCATCAGGCATCGACCGCGCGCCGTGACAGAATTCAAGACGATCGTCATGCGAGAAACGTCATCCGCAAATACCACGAAACAACGCGAATGGTCTTCTGGTTTATGCGAGTCCGTTCGCCTTGCTTTTCCAACGGCATTTCGGTAACCTTTTTTGCAAAGTGTTCGTACTACCGGTGCTTCCCTTCAATTCACACTTCAGGAGTAATCAATGAAACGCTTCTTCCTTACTGCGTTGTTTGTGGGAGTTCACTTGCTCTCGCGTGGACTAACGACGCAGGCCCTTGCGCAGGACGTGCGCATCAACGTTCCCTATGAACGGTTCACACTGCCGAATGGTCTGAATGTGATCTTGCATGAAGATCACTCGACGCCAACGGTCGCGGTCAACACCTACTATCTTGTCGGTTCAGGCCGGGAGAAACCCGGACGAACAGGATTCGCACACTTGTTCGAACACATAATGTTTGAAGGTTCAAAAAATGTTCCCGAAGGAAAATTCGATCAGTGGCTTGAAGCCGCCGGAGGAAACAACAACGGCTCCACCAACACCGACAGAACGAACTACTATGAGACTGTGCCGAGCAACGCCACCGAGCTGCCACTCTTTTTGGAATCTGACAGGTTGGGGTACTTGCTGGGAACCATGTCTCCCGACAAAGTGAACGGACAGCGGGATGTTGTGAAGAATGAACGCCGCCAGTCGTATGAGAACCGACCGTACGGAATGGCGTTCATCAAAATCGTGGAGAACATGTATCCGAAGGGACATCCATATTCATGGCCGACAATTGGATACATGAAGGACCTTACCGCGGCCAGCTACAAGGATGTTGTGGACTTCTTCAAGTCGTGGTATGTTCCCAACAACACGTCGATCGTTGTTGCAGGCGACATCGATCTCGCAAAGGCCAAGAAACTTGTTGAGAAGTGGTTCTCCGAAATTCCGGCCGGCAAGCAGATCCCCGCCATTGATCCACCTGCAGCGCAACTTGCAGCCGAGAAGCGACTTGTCATGGAAGACAATGTGCAATTGCCGAGACTCTACATCTGCTGGCATACGCCCCCCATGTTTTCTGGCGCCGACGCAGCAAACGATGTGCTGGCAAACGTACTCGCCGGAGGAAAGAACTCGCGATTGTACAAACGGCTCGTGTATGATCTGCAAATTGCGCAGGACGTTTCGGCATTCAATTCCTCGTCGCAGCTTGGCTCGATGTTCATCGTCATCGCGACTGCTCGGTCGGGACACACGCTCAAGGAAATCGAGGGCGTGATTCAGGAAGAACTCGACAAGATTCGCACTGAAGCGCCCACGCGACGCGAAGTACAGCGGGCGGTAAACCAGTACGAAGCAAGTTTCCTCGCGCGTGTTGAAGGCGTGGAAAACAAAGCGGATGCACTCAACAATTATTATCAACTCACCGGCAATCCGGATTATTTTAATGAAGACCTGGCGCGCTACAAAGCGCTCGATCCGTCAGACATCACTGCGACCGCGCAGACATACCTCGGTAACAACGATCGCCTCTTGCTCAGCGTAGTTCCGACAGGCAAGAAAAACGATGCGGCTGCCAACTCCGTGGAGGTGAAAAAATGATGACTCGACTTCGCTTCACTTCGTTTCGCTGCCTGCCTGTCCGGTCGATGACTCGACTCGTTGAGCAGGCGAGCGCTCATCGTGACGTAGCCACGCTATTTGCCGTAGTACTTTTCCTC
>CAYJNF010000244.1:860-3781 GCA_964370915.1 uncultured Chitinophagales bacterium | reverse complement strand
GGTCACAGGCCTTATCGCAAAAGCCGGATCGAAGCAAACCACCGGAGATCGGTCCGCCCCCAACGATGCAGTTGCCGCCAATTCAACGCTTTGATCTCTCGAACGGTCTCGCCGTAGTGCTGATGGAAAAGCATCAGGTCCCGCTCGTGCAAATGAATCTTCAGGTCAAGACAGGTACCGCAATGGACCCCGCAGATCAGCGAGGCCTCGCAAGCATGACAGCCGCCATGATGGAAGAGGGTGCCGGCAGCCGCAACGCCCTGGAGTTTGCAGATGCGATGGACTTCCTCGGTGCAAACATCTCCGTTGGTGCAGGGATGCACACGACAACCATTTCGCTCTTTACACCGCTCAGCAAGCTCGATTCAGCCCTTGCATTATTCTCTGATGTTGCGCTTCGTCCAAGATTTCCTGCCGAAGAACTTGAGCGCAACAGAACGGAGCGCCTTACAACCTTGTTGCAGTGGCACGATGAGCCACGCGTGATCGGGTCTACTCTTTTCAACAAGACGTTGTTCGGCACGGCCCATCCGTACGGACCAGCAACCATGGGAAATGAACAAACGCTGCGCGGGTTTACCGTTGATCGTCTGAGGCAATTCTATCAAATGCACTTCCGACCTGACAACGCGACATTGATTGTTGTGGGAGATGTGACACCGTCGATGTTGAAGACAAAACTTGAAGCGTTGTTTGGGGAATGGATGAACGGCAATGCTGAACCCAAACCAACCTGGCCGAATGCTCCGCAAGTCGAGTCAAGAAGAATCTATCTTGTCGACAAGCCGGGCGCGGCGCAGTCTGTTATCCGTATCGGGAGGATTGGTGCTGCGCGTACAACCGAAGACTACTATGCAATCACCGTCATGAACACAATCCTCGGCGCATCGTTCACATCCCGCTTGAACAACAATTTGCGTGAAGTCCATGGATACGCGTACGGCGCGAACTCGCGCTTCAACTTCATGCCGATACCCGGCGCGTTCATGGCGGCATCGGATGTGCAAACCGACGTCACGGACAAGGCGTTGAATGAGTTTATGAAGGAGCTTCGCAACATCAGCACCATTTCGGATGAAGAACTGACGCGGGCGAAGAATTACGTCGCACTGAGTTATCCCAGCGACTTTCAATCTGTTGGGGCAATCGCAGGAAGTCTCGGCGAGTTGGTGACGTACAATCTGCCGGACAACTACTTCAACAACTACACGCCGAACATTCTTGCCGTTACCAAGGATGATGTTGTGCGTGTTGCGAAGAAGTACATCGACCCCGACAAGATCGCAATCATTGTGGTAGGAGACCGGAAGAGAATTGAGAAGGGGATCGCCGATCTAAAGCTTGGGCCGATTGAAAACTACTCCATCGAAGATGTACTTGGCAAACCGCCCGTGATCGACAAGAAGTGAGAATAGGAAGTAAGCGAATAACAACCGGGCGAGATGAAAACCCCGCCCGTTTTGCTTTTCCAAGAGTTGCTTCATAGACATTTCTAGCCGAACTCCGCCTCGCGGATTCAACGAAGCACTCGAGACGTGAACGAGAAGGAATATTTTCACCATAACGCTGTCGTTTTTGTTTCAAATACGACGGTCTGTATTTGATGAAAGCAGGTTTGTTTTCGTCCACGTCTCTGCGGTGACGTCAATTCACGGGTGTAGTTGCATAGTACTCGCTCATGATCACGCCGAGGGCGATCGAGAGCAATTTTGCATCCGATCGATCAGCGCGCGAAGGAATGAGAATCGGAACTTTGCCGCCGACAATCACGTGGGCAAGCCGCAGACCAGCAAAGTATGTCGTGCTCTTCGCCAGACTGTTCGCTGATTCGATATTCGCCGCGACAAGAATCTCGGCATGACCAGCGACGGGCGAGGCAAGCGCTTTCTCGGCAGCAGCATCGGCGGAAATGGCGTTGTCGAGCGCATATGGTCCGTCAACAATGCACCCTTTGATTTGGCCACGATCATTCATCTTTGCGAGCGCGGCGGCATCAAGTGTGGATTGAAGGCTTGGAACAACGAATTCGGTTGCCGAAAGTACGGCCACCTTGGGGTTGGGATTGCCCAGCGCGTGGGCAACTTCCACGGCGTTGTTTATAAGCTCGACTTTGTTCTTCAGATCGGGCGCGAGCGTCATGCCGCCGTCGGTAATCATGATGAACCTGTTGTCGAGTCGTTGTGGAAACTCGAGTATGAAAATATCACTCAGGAGTCGACCGGTACGAATGCCCGCTTCGTCGGAGAGAACGGCCTTCATCATTGTCGATGTGTCAACGCCCCCCTTCATCAGCACATCGCATTCGCCGGTCTGCACAAGTTGGATTGCCGTTTTCAAAGCGTCCGCCATCATCGGCCGGTGCACAATGCGGAAAGGTCTGTCGCGCTTCCCCATCTCTTCGACCTTTCGGTTGATGACAGCTTCATCACCCACAAGGAGGAAGTTGGCGAGCGACTTCTCGCACGCATCATACACCGCCTGAAGCGTTTCCGTGTTATTCGGAAACACCACCACAATGTTCTTCTTCTTGCACGTCAACGCATTTGAAAGCAGTTCGTCAAAATTTCTGATCATTGATTCTCTCTAATATTCTTTCGCTTCTTCTTCACCCCGCAAGACACGGAGTGCGCCTTGTGCAAGTGCCGCCATTTCATCTTCGCCCGCGTAGACCACAACGGGCGCGATGAAGCGAACGCGTTGTTCAATCAGCGCAACCAGAGAGTGTGAATGCGCGCCGCCGCCTGTCAGAACAATCGCATGCACCATTCCATGCAGCGCCGTGGCCATGGCGCCAATTTCTTTTGCAATCTGGTACGCCATTGCCTCGTACACTACGCCGGCCGCCGCATCGCCATTCGCAATTCGGCGCTCGACTTCTTTGAGATCGTTGGTTCCGAGATACGCGAGCAATCCTCCCCGGC
>CAYJNF010000244.1:0-850 GCA_964370915.1 uncultured Chitinophagales bacterium | reverse complement strand
CCATCTCACGAACTTCTGATTCTGAATATTTGCCCGAAAAACAGAGTGAGGCAAATTGCTGAAGCGGAAGTCCGCCCGATCGCTCGGAAGAAAACGGCCCGTCGCTTGAAGCATCGTTCACGTCAATGATCTTTCCGCCTCGAAGTGGTGCAACCGAAATGCCGCCACCAAGATGTGCCACAATCAGATGGCATTCGGTGAACGGCTTGCCAATTTCTGCAGCGGCTCGCCGTCCTACTGCGTGAATGTTCAGTGCATGTGAGAGACTTCGGCGTTCAACGAGCGGATGGCCGGAGTATCGGGCAAGCGGCTCGAACTCATCCACCGATACGGGGTCGACGACAAACGCAGGACAATGGCACCCTGCCGCAAGTTCAAATGCGAGCGCACATCCAAGGTTCGAAGCATGCTCACCCTGGATATTCAGTTTTGCATCCGCCAACATTCGCTCGGTGATTCGATAGGTTCCGCCTGCCAGCGGACGAAGCAAACCGCCGCGTGCCACAACAGCATCGAGACTCACCGCAGTTGTCTCAATCCATTGCTTACAAACGCCCAACCGATATGGGAATTGATCCCAGATACCTTTGTAGTGTTGGAGGATCGCGACATCATGCCGGAGCGTTTCACTCTTGCATACCGTCTCACCGTTGGTGAGCGCGATTTTGGTTGATGTCGAACCCGGATTGATATTCAGAAGTTGTGCGTTATCGACACTCATGGACACCTATGATTTCTCGGGACGCCCATTGCGTTTCGCGAGAATGCGTTCGCTGACGCCGGGGTAGAAGATCTGGAGACAATCCTGGCAAAGTCCATGTGACACACTCGTGCCGTGCTGTGTTTCGAG
>CAYJNF010000243.1:0-6085 GCA_964370915.1 uncultured Chitinophagales bacterium | reverse complement strand
TCAATTACAAGCGCCTTGCCTTCGAGACAAACCCGATCAATCCTGAAGATGGTCAACACGTGATGTCGCAAACTTTTTCCGCCCCCGCTCCTTCACAACCGAGCGTTCCGACTTCATGGATGGAAGAGATAGACAGACGAATTGTTTTGAAGGCGGGCAATACGCCTGTCTGGCAGAAGGAAGATCAACCGGCGAAACCGCCGAGTGTCGTTCCGCCGACGTATGGGACGGGAATTTCCGGAGAAGATATCGACCGTATTATTTCATCATTCTCAAGAGAAAAGAAATAGGAATGAGGGCGGAAGTTCCAACACAGTTTCTGCGCATGGTTGGCTGCCTCCATTGCAGTTAATCAAAAATAATTTGGACAGTTGCCGAGTTTTTGATAGATTTAGCTCAGCCTATCAACAAGAGATTGTATGGAAGTCGTAGCATTGAGGACCATGCATCTTTCAAAAAAAGATAACCCAGCGGTATAGTCACTGCTAAACGTCACTTGACGACCTGTTGCGTCGTTGAGTATTCAGTCACCAAAGATCACTCCAACGTCACCCACAATCACCAAACGAAAGGAACATACGATGAAACAAGGCTCCACTTTGTGCACGTTGTTGCTCATGTGTGCACTTACATTTCCGGCCACTGCACAGTTTAAGGATGTTGGTGTCGGTGGTGGAATTGGCTTTGGGGGAGTTATCGGCGCAACTGATGACCTTGCAAACAAAGACAGCAGATTTCTCGCACGAGCATTTATGCGTTATGGAATCGTCAATGGTGTGCAAGCAGAACTCGGTGTTGGTTTGGGGAGACTGGCCGGGACAAATGCTGGCGATGCAACGAAAGGCAACAAGGATGGCTCGACTTCATTGAGCCAGTTGGTGCCCATTGATTTTCGGTTCTTGTTCAGTCCATTTTCATTTGAAAGCTGGAATCCGTTTCTCTATGTTGGCGGCGGCGTTATTCACTACAACATGGAAGAAGTTCCCGGCAACGCCGATCCAGCGGTGAAGAAAAAAGGCTGGTCAGGATATGCCCCCGGCGGTCTTGGCCTTCAGTTCCGTCTCGATGATAACACCGCGTTCGAAATGAGCGGTGGATATAACTATGTCTTCGACGACAAGATCAATACCATCACAGAAAATTCACAGATCAATCCCACCGCAACAAAGAAGGATGCGTACTGGAATTTCCTTCTTGGCCTGACTGTCGCCGGTGAGAGCGGCAACGCTGATCCGGACGGCGATGGCCTCACCAACCGTGAAGAAAAAGAACTCGGAACGAACAAGAAGATTGCCGACACCGATGGCGACGGCCTGAGCGACGGCGCAGAAGTCAAAACATACATGACGAGTCCCCTCAAAGCCGACTCTGATGGTGACGGTTTGAAAGATGGCGAAGAGGTCAATAACTACAAGACCGATGCAAACAAAGCCGACACCGACGGTGATGGTCTGAACGATGGCGCCGAAGTTGGCCAGTACAACACCAATCCTCTCAAAGCGGACACCGTCGGTGTCGGCTTTATTGACGGACATGATATCAACACGACCACCACCAATCCAAACAAAGCCGATACTGACGACGACGGGCTTGCCGATGGCGAAGAAGCAAACATCCGCAAAACCGATCCGAACAAAGCCGATACGGACGGTGGAACTGTGAACGACGGACAGGAAATTGCAAACAACACCAATCCGCTCGATCCGGGAGATGATGTTCCAAAGAAGCCTGAGATCAAGGTGGAAGTCGGCAAGGCAATTGTGTTGGAAGGTATCGTGTTCAAGACGGGAAGCGCCGTGGTTGAACCTCAGTCGGAAGCGATCCTCGAGCAAGCATTCAATACGCTTGACGGGAACAAGGACATTCAAGTTGAAATCCGCGGCTACACTGACAATGTGGGCAACCGCAAGAGCAACCTTCGCCTGTCACAGCGACGCGCTGATGCCGTGAAGGCGTGGCTGGTCGCGAAGGGTATTGCCGCAGATCGTGTTGGCGCGAAAGGCTACGGCCCTGACAATCCGATTGCCGATAACAAGACTGCAGAAGGAAGACAGAAGAACCGCCGAATCGAGTTCTTCAGAACAAAGTAGGCGATTCCCTTTTTGTGCCCCTGCAAACCTGTGGGGGCACAAGCATATTTGGCAGCGACGAAATTCACCGGCGTGCAATGCCTTGGGAATTGCATGAGGGAAGTTTTCGATTCCATTTCTTACTACTCAAAAGGAATACAGCTATGGCAATGATACGGGAATTCAAAGCCTTTGCCATGAAAGGCAACGTGCTTGACCTCGCAGTTGGTGTGATTATTGGCGGCGCATTCGGGTTGATTATCAGTTCTCTCGTTGGCGATGTAATCATGCCGATTATTGGCATGCTCACTGGCGGTGTCGATTTTAGTGGACTCGCTTTCCAGGTCGGCGAAGCAACTATTGCATACGGAAAATTTATCCAGGCCATTTTTGTTTTCTTGATTACCGCATTTGCGTTGTTTATACTCATCAAGGCGGCGAATTCAATGAAAAGAGCGGAAGAAGTCAAACCCGCGGCACCACCTCCGCCTACACGAGAAGAAGTATTGCTCACCGAGATTCGCGACGCACTGCGCTCTCGCTGATCAACAAAGATGTGTTGAAGAACGCCGATCTCATCAAGGTCGGCCAACAAATCAAACTGCCAAATCCGTGATTATGGTTTCACTTCTGCATTGTTCTCTCCGATTGTTTGGTGTTGAACATGATGAAGTGAATTGATCAACTTCCGGAATGAACCACAGTTGGAGGCTGGGTGTTCTCTCTGGCTGTGGTTCACACTATCATCAACATATGCAGGACTCCCATGAAATATTTTGTTCTTTCGCTCTTCGTTTTGCTGTCGTCCGTTTCGTTTGCACAAACTGATTCTACCAAGGCACCGGTCTACGGTTGGACGCATGGAATGGTAGCCGGATTGACACTCTCGCAAATTGCCTTCACCGACTGGACACAGGGCGGAGACAACGCACTCTCGTGGGCGCTCTCAATCGATGGCAAGTCGGTCAATGACCAGGAGAAGACAAACTGGTCGAGCACATACAAATTTGCATTTGGCCAGGCACGTCTTGGGGACGCAGGCTTGCGGAAAACCGAGGACAAGATCGAGCTGGAATCGGTCATTACCTATAAACTCAACGAGTATGTGAATCCATACGGCGCAGTAACATTCAAGTCGCAGTTCGCGAACGGCTACAAGTATCCGGCTGGTGTTGAAACTGCTGTGTCGAAGTTTTTCGATCCGGCATATCTCACACAGAGTGTTGGAGCAGGATGGCAGCCGATCGCAGAAGTGAAAACCAGGCTCGGTGTTGCACTCCGGGAAATTGTCGCCGATGCTTTTGCGGTTCTTTATACAGATGATCAATCAACAAAATCCAAATTGTAAAAATCGAAGATCGACGGCGGCCTGGAATCCGTGACTGATGTGGAATGGAAGCTGGCAGACAATATTCTCTTTACATCGAAGCTCGAACTCTTTGCGCCATTCAAGAAAATCGATCGCGTTGATATTCGCGGCGAAAGCAAGCTGACGATGTCGGTCAACAAATACATCTCGGCGATGCTCAGCGTGCAGGTCTTGAACATTGAGCCGTTCCCGAGAACACAGGTCAAGGAGTCCATTTCACTTGGCTTCACGTACAACGTCTTCTAAAGTAATTCACCCGGAGACCAGTCGGAGTTCGGCTGGTCTCTGCTTCTCCGGGAGTTGAATTCTCGCTCCCAATCGAGTATCATATCACACAGCAACCATCCTCCACTCGATTGTCCTATGAACAAAATCATCTGCCTTCTCGTCGCAGGAATGCTCTTTGCAAGCACCCCGCCCAATGGATACACCCAACAAAAGTCCAGGCCTCAGAGCAAAACGATAACAAAGCAAAAGAAGGCGACCGCCCCGAAGACCTCCGCGAAAGCAAAGACTCCCAAGCCTTCAAAGACCGCACAGAAAAAGGCTGCGAGCACCACCGGTTCCGCGGCGAAATCATTGCCAAATGTTCCGGCGCCGGATACCACGAGGCCAAAGAGCTTACCCGCCGACGAGATTGTTGGCAAGACAGAAAGCGGCAAGCCGGTGTATGAGGGTTCGCGAGGTGGACACTACTACATCAATAGCTCCGGACAGAAATCGTATGTCAAGGAATTTGTTGGAGCGAAGATAGTTGGCAAGACAAAGGATGGCCAGAACATCTTCGAAGGTCCGCACGGGGGACATTTTTACTATAACGCCGGCGGCTCAAAAGTGTATGTCCGAAGGTAGCATTGCCGCCCTGCCACGATGAAGAAGCGTGCTCTCTCACCTCACTTTCAAAAACTCACGCGAGACTTTTACCTTCGACCGACATTACAGGTCGCGAAGAAGCTCATCGGCAAATACCTGATTCGAAGGATTCACCGCAAACTACTCGTCGGGAGAATTGTTGAAGTTGAAGCTTACCTTGGATCTATGGATCCGGCGAGTCATGCTTTTCATGGCAGAACCCGACGCAACGAGGTCATGTTCCGGCAAGGCGGACATCTGTACGTCTACTTCACATACGGGATGCACTTTTGCAGCAACGTTGTCACGGAAGCGGAAGGCATCGGCCACGCGGTATTGCTGCGCGCAGTTGAGCCAACTCAGGGACTGGACCTCATGGCTCGGAATCGACACATTGAGCTTGTATCAGAAAGCGACAAGCGTCGGCTTTGCAGTGGACCCGCGAAGTTGTGTGAAGCCTTCGGAATTTCCCGCGACGAGAATGCAGTGGATTTATGCGGAACGGAAATCTGGATTGCAGAAGATGCCAACGCACGGAAAAGACAATCGATTCATACTTCGACGCGCGTGGGCATAACGCGTGGCCGCGAATTTTCGTGGCGCTTTTTTGCATCTGGAAATGCGTACGTATCCCGGGGAAAACCTGTCATCAACAACAGTGCATGACGCCTGTGCGTCATGCATTGTCATAGACATAGATATTGTTGAGGATCGGGTCGTACTGATGATGAGCGAGGATCCGCTCCAACGTTGAGTCGGAGATCCGCGCTTTGTTCGAGAGAAGTTTCGTACCACTCCCCGTTGTCAGATCATGTGCAATGACCATTCCCGGCTTCAGGTCGTACACGGAGACCTGAATCTTTCCTTCCCGCCACGTCGGATTCTCTATCACCTCGAGATACTCAGACATGAGCTGAACAATGTGCGGGTCGAGCACGGTCGCCTTGTTCCGATTCAGGGTCGCAACAAGCGCTTCGACTCCCGGATTACGTGCAGCAGTTTCGACCTCGATAAGATTGATCGAGCGGAGAATTCGTGAGGCCAGAGGAATCTGATCCTTGGCCAGTCGATCCGGATAGCCGCTGCCGTCGAAGTTCTCCATTTGATGACGCAGCGAAACTCCGACAAGCTGAAGGCGCGGAATCCCCTCAAGAATCGCCTGACCCATCAGCGGAAAATGTGAAATCGCGCTGCGTTCTCCTTCCGTGAGTTGGCTGTACGGTTTTCTGATAATCTCATCAGGGAAATTGACCTTGCCGATTTCGTGCAGGCGGCTTGCGATCTCGATCAGTTTCAGCTCCGGCTCTTTCATTTCCAGTCGTTCACCAATCCACCGTGCCATCACAGCAGCCCGTTCACCGCGTATCGAGGCGTTCGGTACCCTGTGACCGATTAGTTGGGTGAGCAGCGCGATCACCCCCATGAAATCACTTTCCAACTCACGGTTCAGTTCGGACAGTTTGGCTTTCTCTTCGTGAAGCTGATCATTGAGCGCCTTGATCCGCATTGCCGCACGGATACGCGCAATAAGCTCTTCCGCGTGAAACGGCTTGGTAATATAATCGTCGGCGCCAATGTCAAACCCGCGGATACGTTGCTCGATCGTGGCCGCCGATGTGAGCAGGATGAAGAACGCTCCACGCAACAGTGGATTGGCCTTCACTTTACGGCAGAACGAGAATCCGTCCTCTTCCGGCATGTAGAAATCGCTCAGGATAACATCGGGCTGATGCTTCTCTGCCATCTGCAACGCGGTCGTCGGGCTGGTTGTAGTCAGGACCGTGTACTCCGCAAT
>CAYJNF010000242.1:0-6098 GCA_964370915.1 uncultured Chitinophagales bacterium | reverse complement strand
GGGCTGAACTGTTTCCCATCAAGAACGATATTGATCATCGTCCTGCCCAACCCTGCTTCGGGATGAAAGAGGAACGTGCTCCACTTGCGGGCGAAGTGTTCGGAACTCATGAGCGTGAGTCCCAGAAATGTCTGGGGCTTCTCAACATCCTGCCGGGGCGAATATTGGACCACCGCCTGGATGTCTCCATTGCCGAGCAAGAAGTACTCAATGCCGGGATGGTACGTGACAAAATCCTGATGTAGATTTTGCGGGAATTTTGAAATGTCGGTTTCGGCCTGACCTTCCGGCGTGGCTGCAGTTGCATACCCCGGCAGCATGTGCATTCCGAGAGTCGGAACAAGAATGCTGAGTCCGGGAGTTTTAAGGAAATCTCTTCTTTTCATGGGAGTTGGATTCGGAAATATTATGAGTAGTGAACGTGAACGGTTGTCTGCTTCTTCACGGGGAACATCACGTTGACATACGGACTGTTTTCAACGTTGTTCATCTTGAATTGTACCGTCTTGTTATTGACCTTTACTGCTATTGCTCTCGTGGATTGTGGCAAAAGGAGATGAAGAGTTACACCTGCTTTCCCCTGGATTCGAAGCTCAATCTCTTTTTGTTCAGGACGATGGAGAAAGTCGTATTCGAACATCGCTCCCGATGCCGCATAGAAACTCCCGACACTCACTTCATGGCAACCAGCTGCGATCCAACGCGGTGAAAGTCGCACTCGCTGAAATAGTTTGTGCTCATCCACAATACCTGCAAGCCCCTCAATCAATGCATACAGCATCGAAGACGATCCCCATCCGTCCGTCGGCGATGCATCGGGACTCGTACTCGTCTCAACGGTCGCATGTTGTCCATTGGGAAAGTACCAGAGGTACGACTCATTGTTGGCAGTGAGAGATTCGTACTTGAGCAGTTGCTCAACACCATACTCTTCCATGCCATGCTCGAATGCGGCGCGCGCAATCTCTCCACCGACCAGCGGCATGATGCCGCCGTTGCAATACATGCCCTGCACGAGCTTTTCATCACCGAACATCCCTGCGGGAAATGACGGGTCGATGCTGAACCACGGTGCGAATGCCTGTGTTGCTTCTCCGCGCCTCTGATACTCACGCAAAATGCTCAAGGCCATTTCATGCGTTGCCAACCCACGATTGATGTCCATCGGGTTGCTGAGGCTGAGCTGCTCGGCGGTATTAACTCCGTCAATCGTAACCGGAACGAGCGGCACGTGGTGCGTGTAGAATCGTCCGTTATAGCAGACCTTGTTGGCGCGCGCGCGGAAAGCCCCGGCGAATTTTTGCCAGTAGGCAGCGCGCAAGCGATTCTTCAGATGCGCGTAGAACTTGCCCATCTGCACGAATGCTTCGTAGAAGCCGGAGTTGTCGCCGTGCATGATTCCCCAGAAGGTGTTGTCCGTAATCTGAAAGTTCAGTCCCGGATGTCTGCCCGCCGTGTAATCAAAGTCCCACGTGTCGATGGTGTATGCACGCTTCACGAGTTTATGCTTGTTATCCCAACGCCACGGATCGGTGAGGATGTATGCAAGGCCTTTCTCTAAATGCGGCAGCATCCGCTTCAACCATGCATCGTCCCCCGTGGCTTGCCACGCAATGCACACCGCTTTGACGAACCGGTATTCAACATCCGCTTCAACAGGGACGCGCACGTACTTCGCCCAGTTTTCTTTCTCACAGGGAACCTTCTCCGGTGTCATGGAGAAATAATCAAACAACCACCCGCGTGCAGTCTGCGTTTCGGCAAAATGTTCGATCACACTTTTCAGATCGTGCTCCCAGTGCTTTGCTCCGCGCATCATGTCGGAATGGTCGCGCAGCCAGATGCTCGGGGAATCGGGGGATCGATATCCGCGCACCTCCGTTCCCAGCATGTTGTACTCAGAAACACTATGCTGCAGGAAATACTGAATGCGCGGAACGAGCGCATCGATGTGCGGATTGCCGGTACGGATGTAGGTTTCTTTCATCTGATCTTTCTCTGACAAGGGGATAGCCATGTCCTGACCCGTTAGATAGCGGAAACTACATTTTGGACATCCGCGCGAAATACCCACGTGGACTCGTCCACAAAGTGCGTGGCAAATGCTCGCCGGACTCTGCCCGCAGATCTGTTGCCATACGAGCCGTGAATTTTGAGGGTGGTAAATAAAACGCCGCTCCCTTTCGGCACTTTCAAATTCAGAACGCGTGAAGTGTCGAGGTTATCAATCTCGAATGAATAGAATTTTTCCTTCCACTTTTTCCCGTTCCGATCACGCATCACATGTTCGGTTTCCCAGACCTGATGATCTTTCAGGTTTGTGGCTTTATGTGTGGCATGCAATCCCGCGGTGTGCGATCCAGGCACGACACACAACCCGCCGTTCTCACCGTCAGTGTCGCTCATTGCCAGCCAGCAGGCCATGAGTGTATCCGGCTCGTTCGGCAAGTAATGACTGTCCTGATGCAACGCCGTTCCTTTTCCCGCCTCGGCGGGACGCTTCTCCAGATACATTGTCTGCACAATCATCGGCTTCTTCGAACCCATTAGCTGTTGTATGATGCCAACGATGTGAGGATGTTTCGCGACCCGGGCCCAATACGCATCCCTCTTATGATTGTCGAGATGGTTTCTCCATTCCGGATCTTGTGTTGCCTCGTACCCAACAAATTCATCTATCTCCGGTTCACTGAGCACGTTTGGAACGACAAGGTATCCTTCGTCCTGGTATTGTTTGATCTGCTCTTGTGAAAGCGTCATCGTTGTTTGCCTCCTTCGTGAAGTACGAAGTCCCTTTCCGCTTATAATATCATGCCGCTTTTCGCGGGACACCAAATCTCTTGCTTGTATTTCTCACTGCCTCGAGCTTTTCAACAGAGGTGCCCGGCACGACATTGAAGCCATCGCTGAGAATGAGTCCACCGGATGGCCCGAGGATATCGAGAAGCCTTCCTGTTTCAGTTTCCACATCCGCTGCAGAACGCTGGTAGAGAGTTATCGGATCAATATTCCCTTGAAGGATAACTTTCCCCGCCAGGAGATGCATCTCCTCAGGATTGTTTGTAGAACCGAAGCCATGAAGCAACGTAATATGCAAGTCATTCAGTAACGCCGGGTGCAAATGAACATTTCGTCCGCAGAGATGCATCATACGCCCGTCAAACCGATCGCATCCGAATATGTCGTACAGGCGGCGGGCAATCGGGAAGCAGAATTCCCGGTACAGCTTCAGCGAAATAGCTTGTGCGGAGTCATCGGAATAATTCAACCCGTTGCGCATCGGCCTGCCGGTAATATTCCTGTACTCAGTCTCCACTTCCACATATCGGTCGGCAATGCGTTGCAGGAATTCCCGACATGCATCCGGCGCTTCAACGAGCCACTCGTAGAAGTTCGCACCCGCGAGTTCGACAGCCGACATGAACGGACTATCTCCACCTATGGAAAGTGCCACGTTCACCGGAATCCGCTCGCCGTTCAATCGCACGTCCGCATTCTCCGCAAGTTCTTTCATCCTCACGTACCATTCGGCTTTCTTTCCCCACAATGTGCCTCGCCATGCGGGCAGTTCATAATGGCACATCTCATCAAGCGTCATGAGCCGCTGAATTGCATGTGGTGTCTCATCCTCCTGCCACAAGACCTCGCAGCCGCATCCGCTGGCGTTCGTGACGTTTTGGAAATCCGGCGATACCGTTATGGCATCAACCGTCAACCAATCATCAGGAATGTTCTCGATACGCCATTTGATGTTTTCGATTTGATGGATGAACTGTGTCTGCGGATCGGAGAAATATTCGTTGAATGAAATGCCGCGTGCGTGAAGCAGGTATCGAACTTCGATGCCCAGGAGGACGGGAACTCTATCAAAGAACTCGAATCGATACGTGGTTTCAAGTCGACGTCTGTTGCGGACGATCTCGTCAGCCGGATAGTGAATGTCAACGCGGTAGTTCATCGCAAACCTACTTGTGCAACGCCATGTGAAAATCCTGACCCCAATGAATTCGCATCCGATTCGGTAATTCGTTTCCATTCTCCGCCTTGTATCCGAGTTGCTTGAAAGCGGTGAAATACACGTCGAGCGTGTTTCCTGAATCGGTGTATTGAGCCATGGAATCGTCGACGTCGCCGTACCCTTTTGACGAGATGGAGAGATTTCCTTTCCGTCCATCTGCGGAGAGCGTTGCTTCTACGGAGACAGTCCCAAACTTTGTCAACAGATCTTTGGCGCGAAGAGTCGTGCCGGGTTTGAGCCAGTCTTTTGGAACGCCATGTAGCAGCTCAACAGCATTTCCTCTTTCGTACGCAAAGAAATACAACACGGCGCGAAGCATGGCGGCTGTCGCACTCGTCGTTGGAAAATCACCGGTTGTTCTTGGACTTATCCCTTTCGGCATTTGCTCTTCAGCCCACGCACCGTGCGGCGTAGCATGATTGGCGAATGCATACAGGATATCGACCGCCCGATCGACATTTCCTTCTGCGAAATGTGCCAGCCCATGCAGCGGTGCAAACCACACTCCGATCCCTCCCGTCATCCAACCAAAGCTCGAAGGAAGTCCTTGCAGAGACGTGGAATCGATCATGGCAAGTGAGCCAAGCGCGACAGAGTCGTGAAGAGGGAATATTGGCGCGAGATATATTGCTTCGCAGATGGCCCATTGCGCCCGCTGCGGGACATCCGTCGTTGTTGTATCTGCGACACGGACGGGCAAGTACGGATGACCGAACTTGTCATGCCGGACATCGCGCTTCGCAGCCCGACGAAACGATGCAAAGAGTCTGTCATAGAGAAGTTGCCACTCGCGTTGCTCCTGCGGCTTGCCAAGCCATTGCGCCATCTCCACCGCAGAATGAATTCCAATCAGAGTCCAGTACACGGTGCTGTAGTCCGCAGTCAGTCCGGCAATTCCGCCATCAACAAATCCGGCTGGCAGGAGACCGTAGTTTGTCGAGGTGCTATCGCCCATTGTCTGCTCACGGAGTTGGCGGACGTATTCCATTGCGGTCGTGACTCGCGGCCAATTGGTTCGCAGCCAGTTCGGGTTGTTGGCGATGCGCGAGTATCGCTCCATAGTCCAAAGTAGCATCGGAGTCTCGCGCTGCATTTCGATTGGCCAGATTACGCGCACCCTGCCATTGGGCATCTGGAAGTTGAACAGTTCTTCTGTTGCAAGGCGTGCATTCAACGTATCGCCAAGAAGGGCAGCGGTCTCTATATAATAGACGCCATCATGAATCCAGAGTCCGCGATACACCGTTGATCCAGGCTGGAATTGCGGATACCCATCGACCATATCTCTGTTCTGATACATTGTCCGCACACTTGCATCGAACAAGTGCTGCATCTGTGGATCGGAGACCGCTATGCGACCCGCGGGAATCCGCGAATCGTTCACCCACCACTGCATCGCCCGCTGGCGTTCCTTTGGGAGATCGGGAACCGCCACAATGTTTGCAGGGAGACGATACCCGTTGATGACAATGACTTCGGCTTTGCGCGTTCCCTTCGGGAGTTCAAGTTCCCACCCTTGCTCCGTCTTTCGCGCAGAAAGAGCTTTCGGTCTCGATGCGACAAACGGCTTTCCGTCGTATGCTAAGACGCCGGATTGTGAATCGAACTCTAGCTGCCGGGTCGTTTGTACCGTGATGAGCGGAACGAACGACGGGCTATCGGAAGTAACGAGAAGAGCATCCATGCGCGTGGCCCGATTTTTCACCTCAGGCTCCTTGCCACAATCGACATAGAGTTCGGCCCGTTTAGTTGCAGCCCCGCTGATGACCGCTTGTCCGCTGACAGATTCACCTTCGGCAAACACCCAAATTGCATTGAGAATAACATTCGGATCCTTGCAGTCCGAAGAAGGACGCGCTTCAATATCCAATATGCCGTCCTTGTTCATGTCCTGCGCATCGAAAAAGACTACGATGGGCTGGTTACGTTTGCCGATGACAATCGGATCGACGGTGTTAACGGGCGCGCCTTCAACATGAAACTCCATCATGCGCAACGAGGGAACTGTCCGGTAGCTTTCACAAATGCCGAGCGCCACCTTTTTGTGGCTGCCGGGCTTCACTCGAATCTCATACACAAT
>CAYJNF010000241.1:0-6112 GCA_964370915.1 uncultured Chitinophagales bacterium | reverse complement strand
GTTCTGGCTTTCCGGCGATACTGTCTCGGTGGATGTTTCAGTCGGGATTCCCGCTTCGATGTCGAACGGTCTCTACGCGCTCTTCATAAGTTTTCCCGATCCTGAACCACTTCTGCATGATAATCCCAATTACTCCTTACGTCTTGCAAACGAAAACATTTGGGATGCGACAACCGGCTGGAATCGTGTTGCCGATTCGCTCATGATCGATCCAACTGCGGGCGGCGACCGGTATCGTGGGACATTGTGGTTTCAAGCGGCATCACACGCAGTGGTTCCTGCTGCCCCGAACTACTTCGGTTTGATGCAGAATTATCCCAACCCCTTCAATTCGTCCACGACAATTTCCTTCATCATTTCTGATGCCGGCAATGTTACGTTGGAAGTTTTTGATCTTGCCGGCAAGAGAGTCTCTCGTCTTCTCAACGATTCACTTCCTTCCTCATCATTGCCGTATACTGTCGAATGGAACGCGTCGGGTCGTGCGAGCGGCGTCTATATAGCCCGGCTTCGTTCCGTTCCCGCCGACGGGAAGGCTGCGCTGTTTGATGTCCGCAAGATGCTCTTCGTGAAATAGCACCGCCACTCACCCGTCACTCATCACCTCTCTGTCACCGCTCTGCGGTCGTTCAAGTGTGATTGTCATAACTTTTTGCAACGAATTTTTTGTGCACTATGATACGGCAAGCAACCCCTGCATATCCTAATCATACAATCACATGAGAACCGAGACCGAATACCACACGCGACGCGTGAGCACACAGCAGCCGCTCATTAGGGACTATCCGGCGGTGTTGCTGCGCGGGAAATGGACGATTTTGGGTGTCACGTTTCTGTCGCTGGTGGGGGCATTTGTGTTTACCAAACTCCGGCAGCCGACGTATCAGGCAAGCACGGCTGTGATGATCCAAACCCGCATTGCCGAATCGGGGGGATTGTTCATTCCGGCGGTGGGAAGTGCCATTGTTACCAACATTCGTCAGAATGAGTTGGAGATTCTGCGCTCGCAATCGCTGGCCGAGTCCGTGGCGCGTAAACTGATCAGCCAGATGTTTGTGGATTCCCCCGCGCGACAGATGATTGACATCATTCGTCCGGCTGAGGACGACAAGGGGAAGCGCACGGTTGCGACGGTAGAGCAAGTCGTGAAACGTCTCTCGGTCTCTGTTGACTTTGTCACGGTACGCGAATCCGACGTCATCAAAATTATCGCGAAGAGCAAAGATGCCCGCGAAGCGGCACTTCTCGCCAATACATTTACCAGCGAGTACTACAAGCGGAATGTGTACAAAAGCCGCGAGAAATCGAGGGCGCTGCGCGAGTTCCTGCAAGCGCAAGTTGGCGAGCAACGCTCCAGTCTCGAACGCCTCGAAGGCGCCCTGCAATCGTATATGGAAAACAAGGGAATTGTTTCGCTTGATGAAGAATCTCGCCGCATGATTGAGCAGCTCTCTCAACTCGAAGCCAATCGCGATGCGACCGATATTACGCTGCAAACGCTTGAGCGGACCCTTGCATTTTACCGGCTTGAGTTGCCGCAGCAGGAGCTGTTGCTGACAAACTCGATCGTGACTGCGAGCGATCCGTACATCCGCAATCTTCAGGATCAACTCGCAACGCTGGAAGTTCAGCGTGACGTGGCTGTTTCGAAGAACCCTTTGTTGGCCGGGAAGGAAGTCTTTAGTGACAAGCTGCGCGAGGTGGATCAACAGATTCATTCGCTGCAAGAGAAATTAAAAGAACGCACCAAGGGATATATTGAAACACTGGTGCCGTCACCAGCGAACGTACAAGATCAGGTGTCGGCTAATCCGTCGGCATATCTTCGTCAGGTCAAGCAACGGATTCTCGAGACGCAGGTTGAGATTCAAGCCCTTACGGCAAAGAAGGAAGCGCTCAACCGCGTTATCGCGGAATATGAAAAGCAGTTTGAGAAAATTCCCGGGAAGAGTATTCAGTACGCGAGACTTGAACGCGGTCGTCAGAGCACGGAGAAGCTGTTCATCGTGTTGAACGACAAGCTGAACGAAGCGAACATCTCGGAGCAATCGCAATTCGGACATATCGATATCATCGATCAGGCGGCAATCCCGGCAGATCCGTCAAGCCCGAATCTTTTCCTGAATGTCGCCATCGGTGTTGCGCTGGGCTTCTTCTTCAGTATCGTGATTGTGGTCGGACGGGAGTATCGGGATGTCAGGATCCACACACCAGAAGACTTGAAGCTCAAAGGGTATATGCCGGCTGCTGACGTGACGATCATGGATGCGGAGATCAAGCGTCAGGATGGCAACCGTGTGCTCTCCCGGTATGGCCGCCCGGTTGATCCACATCTCCTGACACTTGCAGATTCGTTTTCCCCTGTTGCCGAGGCATACAGGAAACTCCGGACGACAGTGCAGTTTGATCGTGCCGACAGGCGTCCCCAAACGATTCTCGTTTCAAGCGCAAACAGCGGGGAAGGGAAATCAACCTCGGCAGCAAATCTGGCAATCGCATATGCGCAAGCCGGGCTGATGACGCTGCTCGTGGATTGCAACTTGCGCCGGCCGCGCCAGCATTGAATGTTTGACGTGTTTCAGGCTCCCGGACTCATGGAACTACTCACGGGGCGGGCAGGATACGATAAAGTTGTACAGATGACCGCCCAGAATCATTTACACATTCTCTGTTCGGGATCGTCCGTGGCATATCCGGCCGAGCTTCTCAGTTCTGATCAGATGAAAGATCTGCTGGAACAGGCAAAGATTGAATACGATGTTATCATCCTTGATTCCGCGCCGATACTCTCCGTTGCTGATGCGAGCATACTTTCGACACTGGTCGATTGCACGATCATTGTTGTTGCTGCAGGGAGAACACGAATGGAAGAACTTGAACGCAGCATCGAAATCGTGAGCGCCGTGAGTTCGGCAATGCCGAAGTTTGTATTGACCATGTTTGATCAACTACGGGCATACGGCATTTCGTATAAGCGGTCGGGGTACGGGTACTACGGTGACGCCAACCGGAGAAGAAGGACAGAGAGACGCGATGCAACATCCACAGAAGAAAAAACCATATAGTCAATCCATGAAAACACCCGGAATACTTTTCTTGCTGGTTGCACTGGCAAGTGTTGCACACGCTCAGAACACGAATAGCAATTTCTCAAGCACAATCCCCAATGCTCAGGCGGGTGCGTACTACTATGTGGCTCGTCCGAATGAGATGACCATGCAGGTGAACATCTGGGGATTCGTGCAGCATCCCGGCAGATATGAGGTTGCCACGGCTACTGATCTTGTGCAGTTGCTTTCATATGCCGGCGGTCCGACGCCCGATGCAGACATTGAGGATGTTCGCGTCTCGCGCATAATTCGGAAGGATGGCGTTCTCATGGTCAAGGAACTGCGCCTCGATATGAAACGTCTTGATAGAATTGATGAGGCGAAGATCTTGCTGCAACCGGGCGATACGATTGTTCTCGATCATACATCGTGGGTGACCATCCGCGACATTGTGGGTGTGGTAACAACAGCGGCAATCGTCACGGCCGCTGTCGCGCAAGTGCTAAACTACGCGAAGTAACATGTTCTGGCTTCGAGGATCCCTCCCTCGCGGTACGTTAACCGGAATTCTCTCCCCCCAACGCTGGCATTCTTGATGAATGCAATGTTGATCTCGTCGCTCCTTCACGTAAATTGAATAGGACGCATGATTGTTACCTATGTGTATCACTATTTCTCTGAAGAGATCCAATGGGCATTGCAACTCAGCAAATGAACAATTATCTTACGCCGTGTTCTGTGGTAAGTGAATTGATGGTCGTGCCCCTCGCAAGTGGCCCGCATCTGTTTCAAGGGGAAATTCGCACCACGAACGCTCCCATCCTACGACATGGAACGCGGGCTTCATGACATCGTCATCTTCTGTTTCTCATACGCAACGTGATGAGATCCTCAAGCGCACCTTTTCCGGTGCCAAGTGGATGCTCTATCTTTCGGGCTCTGCACTCGTAGCAGGTTTCTGTACCAATGTAATTCTCGGACGACTTGGCGCGGAGATGTTGGGTCTCTACACCCTTCTCATGATCATCGTCAGCATGATTCAAACGTTCTTCGTCTTCGGGGCGTCGAATGTATTGGTCAACTATCTGCCGAATCTTGAGCAAGCGAGCAGACCCAGGTTCATTCTTACATACAGCATCCTGGTTTATGTTGTAGGCACCCTGTTGCTTGTGGTGTGCCTTCTGTTTCCTCAGGTGATGCAGTTGGTATTTCGCAGCGAGTTGAACATCTCTCTCTCATTGTACCTAATTGTGCTCGTCCCCATTTTGCTCGCGCAAGTGCTCGTATGGGCAATTCTCCAGGCAGAATTGGAAGGGACTGTTCTTGCGATTTCACAGAACGCAGTCTCATGGTTGTACCTCGTGACGGTTGGCGTGCTCTTTCTTGCAGGTGTGCTGAATGCAGAATCGGGTAACAGATATTTGTTCGGAGCAGTCGTGGTTGCGAACCTCGTGGCGTTCCTGATCGGGGTTGCATATGTGCGACGTGAGTATCTCACGGTGGAATCGGTCTCGCGAAGCTGGTTTCTTCCGAAAGGATTCTGGTCGTTCACGCTGGCATTGCATTTCGGAACATTGTTTAATTTTCTGATTGCGAATGCCGCGCCCATGTTCGTGATCAGGGAGTTGAGCCTGCGCGATCTCGGGTACTACCGTGCCGCCGCGGTGTTTGCGGGTTTTGTTCCATGGGTGCCCTCGGTGTTCGATCGATCATTCTATCCTTCGTTCTGCAATCTCGTCAGCAAGGAGCTCCCTACACATGATGTGTACGGGAAGTTCGCACGGCTTAATGCCGTGAGCAGCGGGATTGTTGCGTTGACCATTTTGCTTTTTGCACGGGAGTTTCTGAGCGTATTCGGCAAAGAGTTTAGCGACAGCTCCTACATCATGCTTGCCTTGCTTACAATCGGGTATGTTGTATCCACACCGTTTGTTTCGATCAACTTCGCGCTTGTGACGGCGCATCTAAAAACTCCGCACACGATGGGCGCGTATGCAATCACCGCGTTCAGCGGCATTGTGCTCTTCAGTATTCTAGCTCCCGCATATGGCCTTGTGGGGATCGGCCTCGCCTTCATTGGTCTGCAACTCATTCTGTTGGCGTTCAGCGTTGCGCTGACGTGGCATTTTACTCGCTCGCCATTTCCGTTTCGCGCATTTGCCATTACGCTGTTGGTCACTGCGGTCGGAAGTTTCGGCGCATACTATTTCGGGACGGTGTCGTTCACCAATACGGCAATCAAGAGTACACTCTTCGTCTCGTTTTTTGTGAGTTTGCTTGCGACCAGACTCATGACGATCGATGAGATAAAAGAAATGATGCGTGTGTTGTTGCCCCAATCGCGAACCATTGAGGTCCAGGAGCAATGACGCCACTGCGCACATATGTCATCATCCTCGGCATTGTGGTCTGTGCCGCGATATTCTTCGCGATTACCGTGGCACAGGTGAATCCCGACAATGTGGCGATGGTGTTTGTCACACTCCTGGCAATCGCCGCCCTCAAAGATCTCCGTGTCTTGCTTGTCGGATGGTTTTTGATGTCGCCGTACCTTTCGCCGTTTGGCGTAAAAGGGATGGCAAACCTTGCGAGCAATTTTTCGCACAACGTGATTGTTCCGATGATTGCGTCCGTGATCTTGGTCGCCACCTTTTTGAAACACCGGACAATTCAGTTCAGCAAATTCGATGTGCTCTGGTTGGTCTTCATTGTGTATTCTGTGATATCCTCGTTCATGGCAACGCAGGGTCGTTATGATGATCTCCGGATGATCTACCTTGTGTATGTCCTTCCGTTCTTGCTTCTCCTGGTCATCAGGAATATCAAGGTCGATAGTGAGTTCCTGAAGATGCTTGCGTATGCGTCCATCTTCCACCTTGTCATGTTACTGTTCATCTTCGTCTATGAGTCGGCGACCGGAGAGGTGCTGTACCAATCGCTGCTGGATTGGAATGACGTGGGACTGAGCCGGCGCTTTGCAGGACCCTTCGGCAGTCCCATCATTGTCGGCATATTCATCCCGATTGTGTTTCTCTTCATCTATCTCGGTTTCCGGTTCAGTG
>CAYJNF010000240.1:0-6144 GCA_964370915.1 uncultured Chitinophagales bacterium | reverse complement strand
GTACTATGCCGACAAGAAGGGAGAGAAAAAAGAGAAGGCCGCTCGCGCCGGAACGGTGGAAGAACGACTGAAGAATCGCATTATCGATGGCGATAGAGTGGAAATGCAGGCCGATCTCGACGAGGCCATGAAGAAATATCAGCCGCTCGACATCATCAACAACACGCTGCTCGACGGCATGAAGGTGGTTGGCGAGTTGTTTGGCAGCGGACAAATGCAGTTGCCGTTTGTTCTCCAGTCCGCGGAAACTATGAAGACCGCGGTGGCCTACCTTGAGAAATTCATGGACAAGGCCGACGCGACAACGAAGGGAGTCTTCGTCATCGCAACGGTGAAGGGAGATGTGCACGATATCGGCAAAAACCTGGTCGACATAATCCTCACGAACAACGGATACAAAGTTGTCAATCTCGGCATCAAATGCTCGGTTGATACCATGCTTCAGGCGGCAAAGGAACACGGGGCGCACGCGATTGGCATGAGCGGATTGCTCGTGAAATCCACGCTCATCATGAAGGAAAACCTCGAAGTCATGAATGAGCAGGACGTCACCATTCCTGTTGTGCTCGGCGGTGCAGCATTGACGCGACGGTACGTCGAACAGGATATGCGGGCGATCTACAAGGGAAAAGTCTTTTACGCAAATGATGCGTTCGATGGATTACATTTCATAGAACGTGTGGTGTCAGGGAAGCTTGAATACCCGGCAGGCAGCGCGTATGATCACGAAGATGACGATGACAAGCTTACGGGGACGGAGGCGAAGATTGCGGCGGCGGTGCGTGAGGACGAACGATACAAGGGAGAGGGGGAGAGTGTGAGAGAGGGTGACAGGCGCTCGAATGTTTCTGACGATGTTGCGATTCCCAAGGCGCCATTCTGGGGATCGAAGGTCATCGACGAAGTTCCGCTTGATCTCGTGTTTCAGTACGTCAATGACGTTGCTCTCATCCGCGGTCAATGGCAGGTTCGAAAAGGCAAACTCAAGGAAGATGAGTATCGGAAGTTGCTGGAAGAGAAAGTTCTTCCTGACTACGAGAACCTGAAGTTGCAGATCAAGGCCGAGCGACTTCTGCAACCCAAGGTTGTCTACGGATATTTTCCTTGTCAATCAAAAGGAGAAGACCTGATTGTCTATAGTGATGATTTGAGAACGGAACGTGTGCGCTTCACATTTCCGCGCCAGCGCGACGATCGCCATCTCTGTCTATCGGACTATTTTGCATCTGTCGATTCCGGAAAGATGGACGTGGTTGCATTTCATCTCGTGACGATGGGAAGAGTTGCATCCAAGCATTCCGCGAAACTGTTTGCGGCGAACAACTACAAAGACTACCTCTATTTCCACGGCTTGAGTGTCGAGTGCGCCGAAGCGCTTGCAGAGTTGTGGCACAAGAAAATTCGCGAGGAGCTTGGCATCGCAGGCAAAGACGCAAAAGACATAAAGCGTCTCTTCTCGCAGGGCTACCAGGGTTCGCGTTACAGTTTTGGCTATCCTGCATGCCCGAATCTTGAAGACCAGTCCAAATTGTTTGAGCTGCTCGATGGCGAGCGCATTGGTGTTCACCTGACGGATGAATTCTCACTGGAGCCTGAGCAGAGCACGAACGCGATTGTTGTGCACCATCCGGAAGCGAAGTACTTCAATATCAAGTAACGATATCCGCAAAGTTCCCTCAGAAATCTTTGACAGGATAACTGCTTGCAGAATTGTTGATCGTGAAGGGCGAACTGTGGATTGTTAGCTCCCCTCCCGCTATCCAGTGTCCTCTCACGAAACCGTAGGTCTATTGAATCAAGGTCCCGCTCAGTGTAGAACGGGGCCTTTGCTTTCTCATTCAATGACAGCAGCGATTCGGCAAGCATTGATTCTCTCTCGTTCATCCTCTATCTTCTCTCCATCATCGATTCTCAACTACACCAACCCATACGAAAACACGCGGCTTCATTTATGGTTTCTCCTCGGCGCTGCTGTTCGGCGTAATGGCGTTCCTCGTTCATCTTACTCATGAGAAAGTGCCGCCGGCTGAAGTGGCGCTGACGCGTGGTCTCATCGGTTTCGTCGTGCTTATTCCCATCACGTTCAGACAGTACACGCTTGCCTTTAGCAAGGGATCGGCATGGTTGTGGATCCGAAGCGTTGCAGGTAGCATGTCGATACTCTGTCTGTTCTGGAATTTGCAGGAGGCGGGTGTGGGGACGGGGTTTGCTATGTCATATCTTGGGCCGATTTTTGTTCTGATGATAGAAAAGAAAGTCAATCACGAATCGGCGACTGCACGCGAAGTCATCGCGATTGTTCTTGCTGTGGGAGCGGCCTTTTCACTTGGACTCTCCCGGGCCGAGCACATTCCGGCATTGGCGGTGATCGGAATCGGTTTGATGGGGTCAGTTGCTGCGAGCATTGCCTACACATCTCTCCGAAAGGCCGCGAGTACGTTTTCGCCGAACCTCATCGTGAGTTGCTTGAGCATAACGACTGTAATCATGGCGCCGTTTGTCCCAAGCCCGCATTGGTCGTCAATTGAGCGGTGGGATATCATGCCTGTCGTTGGTGTCGGCATCACGGGACTGGTGGGGCAATTGTTGTTAACGCGCTCGTATGTTTTTCTTCCAGCCTCGATCGCCAGTACCATATCGCTGGGGGCGCTGCTCGTCGGATTGTTGCTTGGCGTGGCATTTCAAACAGAAAATCCGACTGGACTTCAGTGGTCTTTGTATGGCGCAATCTTTCTGGGGATGATTCTGTTGTATCGAGGCAAAAGGTAGTGTCGAGGTAAAACAGGGAGCGATCCTTGTATGTTAGCCGGTTGATTTTACAATTAGCGTTGATTAGAATGTAATTGCATTACCTTCTCCTCGAATCGCAAGAGGTTTACACATGCCTTCATCACCTCAATTCAGTTCACAAAGCATCTCTCACTATGCCCGGCCTATCTACAAATCAGCAGTAGTGCAGCTCCTCGATACACTCATTCCATATACTGTGATTTGGGTAATGATTGTGATGTTAGTTCGCTGGGAGTATCCGCTCTGGATGGCGTTGCTGCTTATGATTGCAAATGCCGGGTTCCTGGTTCGCATCTTCATCATCTTTCACGACTGTTGTCATGGCTCTTTTTTTGCGTCGCGCCGGGCGAACACAGTTCTTGGCTATATCACCGGGGTACTTACGTTTACACCTTTTGAACAATGGCGACGTTCACATTCCCGGCATCATGATACGGTCGGCGATCTTGACCGTCGCGGCACGGGAGACGTATGGACTATGACGGTTGAAGAATACCAGGCTTCCACGAAAATCAAACGCCTCACGTATCGACTGCTGCGCAATCCCGTGCTTATGGTGGGATTCGGTCCTGCAATACTTTTTCTTATCGTTCAGCGATTCTTCAGCAAGCAGGATAGAAAGGGCGAACGCACGTCGGTCATTGTAACCGATCTCGCGATTGCTGCCGTAATTGCAATCGCAGCATTCACGATTGGAATCAGAACTTATCTACTTATTCAATTGCCTGTTTCTCTTATGGCCGGAGCGGCTGGCATTTGGCTGTTCTACGTTCAGCATCAATTTGAGGGTGTGTATTGGGCACGTCATGATGAATGGGAGCCAATGAGGGCAGCGTTGGAAGGGAGTTCGTATCTTAAGTTGCCGCGAATACTTCAGTGGTTCACCGGAAGCATCGGGTTGCATCACATACATCACATCCAGCAACGAATCCCGAACTACTCTCTGCAACAGTGTTATGATGACACGCCAGCTTTGCAGAGAAGCAACCCCATAACCTTATTGGGAACTCTGAGGTGCTTGAATTTGAATTTGTGGGATGAGAGAAGAAAAAGGTTGGTGAGTTTTCGATCGGTTGCGACAGCTTAGGTGGTTGGATGTTCATGTCAAATGTCCTACTTTGTTGAAGCCAAAATTGTCTTATTGAACTTACTTCTGAAGGTTGAAATCCCTTGACCCACCCTGATCGTCGCCGCACGAAAGCGACACTCTTCGTTGCCGCTTTGCTTGTGCTTCTTATTCATCGCAGTCCACTTCTTTCGCAAGATATTGAGGGGGATGGCTATCTGTCGTCGCCAATGCCGACGGCGGCCGGCATTGTCTGTACAGACAACCTCGCATCGAAGATCTATCTTCTTGTCAGCCAACGGCAAGTGATTGAACTCGCAGCTTCTCCGGGATGTGGCAGATTTGTTTCCGTTTCGCGAGATCGTGATGCGATTGGCTTCAAGCTGATACAGGCCGATGGTCTGCAAATTCCCGTTGTTCTGAATTTGCGGACAAGAAGAATCATGCCGCTGCATCGTGCCGTGGAACGAGTTGGCCAAGTAAGCTTTACACGAGATGGCAGGTATGCGTTTACGATTGACAACAATCTTGTGGTGGTTGATGGATTAAAGCAAGACAAACACGATCTCGGCACATACTGCAATCTGGCGCCGATTTCTCCGGATGGCAACTTCGTTGTGTACAACGATTCCCGTGATCGGATTATCCTGATGGACCTACAGACGGGAAAGTGGTTCGCGATCAGCGATGCAAAGCGAGGATACTTCAATCCGCAGTGGTCGCCTGACGGGCAACGGATTCTGTATTCAAGCCTTGGCGGAACCGTTTTGGTTTATGATCTCGAAACGAAGCAATCGTTTGACCTGGGGAGCGGATTCAATCCTGCATGGTCGCGGGATTCGCGAAAAATCATCTACGCAGAACGGAAAAAGGAGGGGCTGACTCTCGTCTCTTCGGATCTATTTTGCGTGACGTACGATGGGACGACTCGCACTCAGCTCACGAATTCTCCAGACGTGTTTGAGATGGATCCTCAATTCGGGGAGGGTGATAACTCGGTTGTTTATCATACCTATACAAGGCGGGAGATTGTCATCGCGGAGTTGCGGGAGAACCGTATCGGGACTCGCAACACAATTTCTCTTCCGCCCTTGAAGCTTCAGGTGACTCAACCGCTAATCGATGAAGCGTCAGGAATTCAAGCGCTGGATATTCCGCACGTCCATCAGGTGTATGATACGCCCGATTGGTTCAACGGACACTGGGCGTGTGCCCCGACGACCTCCATCATGGTGATTGCATACTATCACCTTCTTCCTCCGTGGGATACATGGTGCTCGTGGCCCACGCCGGGTCACAACAATGATTGGGGCAACTACGTTAGCGAGAGATACAATTTTCGGCAGTACGCGTTTGCGTTGGAAGCAAATGATCCCAACAGCAGACCGGCACAAGGCGGTTTCGGATTTATGTGGAACGGCTCGGCCAGTCCATACTCGCGGATGGTCGACTACTATCAGAAACACGGTCTTACCGCGGCGCGTCTCGATGAACCCGCACACAGCATTGCCGTCGGCGAAGCGAACGCGGAGTATCCGTTTACAATCTGCGTCGGACTGACAACTGCGGGACACGTTGTGCTGGTTCACGGCTTGGGAACAGAGCAACATACAGTGATCGTGAACGATCCGTACGGAAACAAAAACTCCCCCGGCTATCCGAACTATGGCGGCAAGGATGCACGGTACGATTGGCCCGGCTACAACAATGGATTTCAAAATCTGAACCAGGTGTATTGGGGCGTCACGACGCGTCCACCTGCAACGGTTGTCAGCGATACGGTTGTCGATGATCTCGATTTCAGCCGCGGTTTTTATTTACACAATCGGGCGCCCTCATCAATGGCGTACTGGCGCGATCTGAACCGGGGATATCGGGGTCATATGTGGTGGACTTACACGCGCGCGTCGGCACCAACGGATACCTGTTACGCCACCTGGCGCCCTGCTTTGCATCGCGCAGGACAATACGAAGTGTTTGCCTACATACCAATAAGCAATGCGACAGCCGCATATTACAAAGTACAGACTCTCGAAAGCGTCCGCACCGTGGTTATTGATCAACACAACTATACCGAGGCCTGGGCTTCGTTGGGGATATACAACTTTGGTGAAGGATCTCAGGGGTCTGTCAGCCTGGGGAACACAAGTGACATAGCAGGTCAGGAAATTGTCTTTGATGCTGTTGCATGGGTATTGCGCGATACGACCCTCGCGGGCCTTGATGAACAATCGGCCAGTGATCGTCCTCGCGATTTCACTCTCGAACAGAATTACCCGAATCCATTC
>CAYJNF010000239.1:0-6153 GCA_964370915.1 uncultured Chitinophagales bacterium | reverse complement strand
GAACGTTGAGCATATGCGCGAGGGTGATGTACTCGCCGCCATCCGTGACGTAGAGAGTCGGGAACTTCTTGCGGCTGGAAGTTTTGTACGATGGCGGAAGGTAGACGAACACCGGATGCGTTCGCTGTAAGATCGGGCTGGTAATGCTCAGGGTCTCGAGTTTTCCGTGAGCGATGTCAGGGCGATAGTCAAGGTCGCGTGGCGGTACGTAGCCGGGCATCCAGATTTCGGAGTTTGCTCCGTAGCCTCCCATGACTCTCTGTTGGTTGAGAGGATCGAGCATCCACGTGGAATCCACGACAAGCTTGTACTCGAATCTCGCTCCGAGTGGAACGTTCTTGCTGTGAAAGAAGAAATTGGTGCGGGGAATTCTGACCATCGTATCAACCGACGGATCCCATCCGTTCAAGTCTCCCGGAACGGCGACGGTGCGTGCTTTGCCAGAATAGAGAAAGTACACTGTCGAGTCTTCGATAATTGCCCGGCCGTGTGAACGGACTTTCGCAATGTAGTCGTTCACCAGCCTGCCGCGGGAGGCTGAGTCCGGTGTGCTCTGCACTTTCTGCAGAAAATCAGGAAATCGAATTCCGGTCGCTTCTGTTGATGTTCGTGAGTCAAGGGTTTGGGCCGGTGCATCGGTTGCGGCGGTAAGGAGGGCGGCCGCGCTGATGTACTTTGCAGTCTGGCGCAGGAACAATGAGCGGGAGAGGAGTTTCAATTCGGTTCCCCCGTGGGGAAGAACCAGCGGAAAATGTTTGGAAGATCTGTTCGCCATCGTGCCCAACTATGTCCATCCCGGAATTCTCTATAGCGGAATTGGTATTGTCGCTGCTCAAGAGCCTTGTTCCACCGGCGGTTTCCCGCGAGAAAATCCGACTCACGATGTTTGAGCAACGTTCTGCCGATGTTCTTTTCATAGGTGCCGATGCTGAAATAGATTCGCAGGGGTTTTGGGCCGGCCTGCCCGAACAGATTGATGAGTGTGTCGTTTCTGAACGAGACGAATCCCGACTGACTGGCAACATTTGCGATAAGCTCGGGATTGTTGAACGCGATAGTCAGGGAAATCAGTCCTCCGAACGATGCCCCGACGACAAGTCGCGATTGTGCCTTCGGCTCGGTTCGATACTTCTTGTCAATGAATGTAATCAGCTCCGTCGTGAAGAATCTCTCGTAGCTTTTGCTCATGCCGTATTCGGTCATCCGATTTCGCTTTTCGCCAACCGGAGGAACAACAAACACGCCGATGATTGGCGTGATGTCGTTTGCGGCAATGAGGTTGTCGAGAATGGTCTGTGCTCTGCCGAAATCAGTGTATTCACTCCCGTCCTGAAAATAGGCAGTGGGATACCGTTCAGTTCCTGATTCGTATCCGGCGGGAAGATACACGAGAACTGTGTGATCATACCCCAGAATTTTGCTTGCAACAGACAGCGTGGTCATCGTCCCCTTGTCGATCTTTCTTCCTTCCTTCAACTCGGGCGCAGAAATATACTCCGGCATTGCAAGCTCGGAATTTTCGCCGTACCCGGTCGGTGCAAGCCGTCCATTGTTTGGATCGAGAATCAGCCCGCGGCTTCCGACATCAAATTTGTAGTCGAGTCGCGCGTCGGGTTCGAACGTCAATTTCAGATACCATAAATCCGAGCCAGGAAGGCGCTTCATCGGAATGCGGAATGTCCAGCTCGTGAAATCGCCAATGAGCCGCACGGAGTCGACGCCCCGATACAGAAAGACCACATCGGTCTTGTTGCTTGCGACGTAGGGAATCCCCTGTTGCTTTGCATCGCTCCAGAACCGATTGAGCAAAGAATCCTTCTCCTGTACACCGACGGCCTTATTGTGATTTCGAAGAAACTCATCGAAGGTGGGCTGCTGGGAATCATCGGAAGCAAAAGCATGAGAACAGAGAAGAAGAAGCGGGAAAAGAAACGAGGAGAGCCTTTTGTGCATCGATTTCCTATTGAAAGAGAGTGCAAGAAATTGGTGGCTCAATATACGAACACCGTAGTGTGAATTCAACGACAGCAGTGTGCCATGTGTAACTCCGTCGTTTCAAGTCCTTGGATTAGAAACACGATTTGAAGCTGAGGGTTCATCGGGGATCATTCACAAAAACCTTCGTGCCATGCCTCCCGCCTCGCAACAATGAAGGCACGCGGGATGCCTTGGCGTCTTGGTGGTAATATTTGTCCTTCCCTCCGCAAAAAAACGTTCGTCTTGCTTTTCAGTTCCTCGTTAAATATGTTAAGCCAGTCACCCATCTCCTGTTCTCGAATGCCCAAAAAATATCTTCTCGCTTTCGTTCTGCTCCTCTCGGTATCTGCCTGCGATGAGGGCATGAAGCCGGCTCCGTTCACCGGATTCTCAGGCGTGATTCGATACAAGAACTGGCCTCCGGCCGACAGCCTGCGCGATCTTCGCATCGTCGCATTCAGAAATTTTCCACCCGGCAGCATCTTCGAAGAAGTCCTTAACGGCCGCGCCGTGGTCTATCCCGGCTTGCTTGATACATTTGCCTTGCCGCTCTTCGTCGACTCAATGAAGTACGAAGTAACCGCGCCGACAGGGCAGTTTCGATACATAGCCGTTGCGCAGCAGTTTGGCCCCAACCTGTTCACGGATTGGCGGGCCGTCGGTCAATACGATCTCGATACAAATCTCACAGTGCCTTCGCCCATCGAAATATTTGCAGACAGGCAGACGAAGGGCATCGACATCAATGTGGACTTTCACAAACTCCCGCCACAACCGTTCAGTCCTCAGCCATGAAGTTGATTCCCACAATCATTGTGCTTGCCTTTTTTGCCGCGGGCGATGCCGTTGCTCAAACGGGCGTGATCAAAGGTCGCGTTGTCAGCAAAACTGATTTGGAAGCACTAGTGGGCGTCAACATCACCGTGCAGGGAACATTGCGAGGCGCTGCTTCTGGTACAACGGGTGAGTTTACAATATTGAAGGTGCCCGTGGGAACGCATACGCTTGTCTTCTCGCTTGTGGGATTCAACCGCGAAACACGCTCCGGCATTCTGGTGAAGGAAGGGGATACTACAACAGTCAACGTTGAGCTGACCCTGGCTCCATTGCAGACAGAACAAGTTGTGGTCACGGCGAGCAAGCGTGAGCAATCGTTGCAGGATGTTCCGGTGAGCATTTCCGTCATGGACGCAAAAGACATTTCGTACCGCAACTCCACCACCGTTGACGACGCACTGCGTTATGTTCCCGGTGTGAACATGACCGAGTACTCCGTGAACATTCGCGGCTCAAGCGGCTACAGCCGCGGTGCCGGAAGCCGTGTGTTGATGTTGGTGGATGGCATTCCATTTCTTACCGGCGATACTGGCGAATTGAATTTCGAGTCGATACCGGTTGGCGAGGTTGAACGGATTGAAGTCGTCAAAGGAGCAAGTTCTGCGCTGTACGGCTCGAGCGCGCTCGGAGGCGTTATCAACGTCATTACAAGATCGATTGGCGACGAGCCACAGACACGCCTGCGCTTCTACGGCGGAATCTATAGTGCTCCTTCCTTTGAGGAATGGGATTGGGGAGGAGGAGATCGGTTCAGTGACGGACAATCACTCAGTCACTCGCGCAAGTTTGACAAGCTCGGCCTGTCGCTGTTCGTCTCACGCCTTGCAGATGATGGCCACCGGCAGAATGACTTCAAGAGGCGGTACAATGGATTCCTGAAACTTCACTACGATCTCTCTGCGCAGGAAGCACTGAGCACGACGTTCAACCTGATGCACCAGCGAAGGGCGAGCTTCCTCTACTGGAAGGATCTTCGTCACGCCCTCATTCCACCGGATGGCCAGCAGGGTGACGGTGTTCGCTCCACAAGATTCTTTGCAAGCAGTCAATACACCAATATTGTCTCCGATGTTCTCTCCTACAACGTGAAGGGGATTTGGTTCCGCAACGATTGGGAGGATACGATCGACAGCGGGACCAACCAATCGAAGTCCGATGTTCTTCGCGCCGAGATTCAGGGATTCTGGACTCCGGACAAGCTGAACATTGTCACGTTCGGCATTGAAGGAAGTTACGACAACGTTCGTTCGTCGCTGTTTAGCAAACGGAGCGGAGCAGGCTTTGCTGCGTACGTGCAGGATGAGCTGCAACTTTTCGATGATATGAAAGTAACCGCCGGTGCACGGTTTGATTTTCAGGATTTGGATTCGTTGAAGTCTGTCAGCCAGATCAATCCCAAACTCGGCGTCGTCGTAACGCCCGTACTGGGGACGACCCTTCGTGGCTCGATCGGCTTCGGATTCAGAGCGCCCGCAGTCACGGAAGCATTCACGTCAACACGCATCAGCGGACTTGTTATTGTTCCGAATCCGGCGTTGAAGCCCGAGAAGAGTTTCTCGGCTGAAGTCGGAGCGTCTCACGTGTTAGGCGAGATCGCACTCGTCGACGTGGCGCTGTTCCATAGCGAGTTCCGTGATCTCATCGAATCGGGGTTCATTGCGAGTGGACAGGGACAATTCAACAACGTGACGAAGGCGCGGATACAGGGAGCCGAGGTCTCGATCAAGTCGGGATTCTTCAACAGGAATCTGCTGCTCGATCTCGGGTACACGTACGTCTATCCCCGGGATGTTACGAAGAATGATATCTTAAAGTACCGTCCCCGCCATTTGGCGTACGCAAGCATTCTCGCACGATTCGGGTTTGTCAGTGCCGGCGTCGACTACCGGTTCATCAGCCGTCTCGACCGAATTGACGATGAGCTTGCACAGATTGTGAGCAACGGTGCAGAGCGAGGCAAAACCTTTGTCACGGATTTCCGCGTCAGCGCAGACCTGTCCCACTTCGGATATCCGCTCACCGCAACACTGAACATCAACAACGCCTTCCAGTATAACTACATTGAGCTGATTGGTAACATGATGCCGCCGCGGAGTTTTGTGTTCGTGGTGGGAGCGAGATTGTAGGGCAGACTTCGTGATTGACTGCAAAGACTCTTTGCACTATCATAGTTCAATCCCCGTTGATTCACTTAGCACACAGGTCTATGGTGTAATACGGTGTTTGCACCCGATTACTCATAGGGTGCTTGCGGCTTTTGCTTCTTGGTCAGGTCGTCGCGAATGAATACTTGGATGTCAATAGGTGCAACATTGGTGTTAAAAGAAAGCTTATCGAACCGTGATTTCATTGCAACAGCTGCTTCTGCATCATTGATGACAAGAGCAAGTATGCAGTAAATCTTCTGATGCCTAGGGAATTGAGAGGCAAGCCTTTGTAGGCGCTCAACTGTTTCTGCAATTCTGTCTATTGGAATTGCTGTGGGTGCCTGTTTTACTTCAACTATGAACAAGCTCGACTCACACTCGAACATTGCATCAGCCTCATAGGTGTGTCCGATTCTCACAAATCGTCTCTCGGATACAATGTCAATCCTTTGCCGTAAGTTGTCTCTTATTCTATCGATCGCTAAGTTTTCGACCGAAGATGTCAGAGTATAAACCGAATGTTTCGGGAAGCCATCTTCACGCAGAATGCCTTCTTTGATAAGTTCGTATAATAAAGATCGTGCATTGGGCATTGTTATTCCAAGTTTGAACGCTATGTCTCTCTCGCTTACTGCGTGTTGTTTATGTAATTGCTGGATGATGTACTCCTTGCTCTTCTTGTGCCGATCTTCATCAACACGTGTTTGAACAAGAGTAGTGGTAGCTGGTGGGTTAGTGTTATTGATGATATCAGCGGCTGAGGCAGCTATCTCTGCTGGTGATTTTTGTTCGATACTCGGTCCAGAGAACGGTCCGACACTTGTAACGCCTAACTTGTCCCGCCAGATCCAGACTGCAAATGCAAGAAATGTCAGCCCAACCCACTCATAGAATTTGCCTGCGTTATCGTTCGTAACCTCGATTGAATGTGTCGGATCTATTTGAAATTTATCTGTTCTCGGAGATGATGGTAGCGTAAAGCACAAGTATGACGCAGCAACTAAGAATAGTGTGAGAGCGATTCTGAGCCAAAGCCTAATCTTCCTGGTCATATAAAGAATCTCCGTTTGTCTATGCAAATGCCCTATAACGCACGCAACGTCACGACATGCTTTTCAATCAAATGAATGTGGCATGGAGACCTTATGTTCAAACCGTGCATTCATTGTGAACGTCGCGTACCTTTGACCAT
>CAYJNF010000238.1:0-6163 GCA_964370915.1 uncultured Chitinophagales bacterium | reverse complement strand
GGTGTTTGTCGGGGCGGCGGGATTCGAACCCACGACCTCCTGCGCCCAAGGCAGGCGCGCTAGCCGGGCTGCGCTACGCCCCGATCAATTATTGCGTTTCCAAGATACATAAGTTCGGAAGTGAAGGCAAATTGTTTTCCAGGTGTCTGTTGACTGCTTCACCTTTTGTTGCCACGAGCTCTTCGACCGCTCTGCCATACACGAAATCATTCATCTCTTTTCCCATGTAGCGTCCGTTGCTGAATGTGCCGCAAAGATTCGCTGCGTAAATGTGCGATCCGAATCGTCGCATGTATTTCCGAATATAGCGGTCATTGCCGTGCGCGAGATCGTGCAGAATCAAAGGGCTGAACAACCCGACATTCGTCAAGAGCGGCAGCGGCACGCGCTTGTTCAACCACGTCAGGAACGTTGTCGAGACATAACCACCGTCGAATCGCGATGGCATAGTATTGATCAGCCGCATGCAGGCTGTACGATAAAATTCCAGCATGCTGTTGTCCTTCACATACACCATGACGGCGTTGTTGACTTTGATATCCGAACGTAAGAACGGCAGTGTTACTCCCCAGACCTCTTGCTTGCGGAGCCACACTTCACGGCAGAAGGCGAATTCCTCTGAGATGCTTACATCAAACCGACCGCCATCGAACACCACAACATCGGCATCGACCCACACGCTGCGACGATATCCGTTTGAAAGGCACTCGCGTGCCACCTCGAGCCTCGCGAGATCGGTGATGAGCAGTTTATGTCCCTTTGCCTTTTGTTTGTACCATTCGGGAACATAGTCGAAGAGTCTGTCATCGATGAACTGATAATCAAAGCCTTTGCTTTCCGCCCATGCCTTTACGGTGGCCATGCACTGCGTTATCCAGTCGGGGACATCGTGCGTGCGATAGGATTGGTAGACGATAGTTCTCATGTTCCTCAGGCTTTTTGTGTAGTTGACTTGACAATAACGATGTAAATCGATTGAGAGTTGGTGACTACACGCATGCCTGCAAAACTTCAACCACCCTTGTATAACCGCACCTTCTTCTTTCGGCGAAGCATTTCGCCGAAACTTCTTTTGTCCCAAATACGTTTCTCCGCGGTTGGCAGCCCTTTCCGCTTATATGACGATTGCTCGCTCTTTCGGCGTGCAAAATCCTGTCTGCTTTCATTCGACGGTTGGCCCGACGTCTGCTGGGGAGTGTCGAGACTCGACGGTCTCTGCTTTTTTTGATCGGGCATCTCAGTTCGTTTCTCGGAGCGCGTTCGTCCGCTTTGCCCATACTGGCTTCTCTCATAGTTCCGGGGACGCGGGCTCCTCTGCTGTGAGTGCCGGACTGTGAGATCTTGTTCCGGCTTATCGTGAGCCGGGATATCTTCAGCCTTCACTTTCACGAACCCGATGTCGTTGGCACCTTTCAAGACGATGCTTCCCTTGTAGGTGAAGAGAATGCGCTGAAAGAACCCTCGCTCTTCGCCGGTTGCAACAATCGAGATTGCTTCTCCCTTTGCGCCGGCGCGCGCCGTGCGGCCAACACGGTGCGTATAGGACTCGACATCGCGGGGGATTTCGTAGTTGTAGACATGCGTAATGTCGTCAATATGCAAACCGCGGGCAGCAACATCCGTTGCCACGAGAACATTGAACTTTTTCTGGCGGAATTCCGATGTCGTTCGTTCCCGCTGTCCTTGCGTCATATCGCCGTTCAGACATCGCGCGTGCACGCCGCTTCGCGCAAGTTGCTTGGCAATCTTTGCCGTGATGTGCTTTCGATTGCAGAACACGAGGGCGAGATCGCGTTCAGACTTGAGCAGATGCACAAGCAGGTGCAATTTCTGGTCGGGCGTAGTCTGGTAATAGGTTTGTCGCAGGAGTTCCGGCTTCACCGATGCTGCCATCTGAACATGCACCGGATCCTTCAGATACTTTCTGCTGAGCGTGACAATTTCCTTTGCAAGCGTAGCACTGAACATCAGCGTCTGCCGTTCTTTGGAAACCTTGCGCATGATTGTTTCGATGTCCTTGATGAAGCCCATATCCAGCATTCTGTCGGCTTCATCCAGAACAAGAGTGTTGACTGTCCCGAGATCCAATATTCCCCGATCAAGGAGGTCGATCAGCCGGCCCGGAGTTCCGACGATGATGTTTGTGCGTGAAATTTTTCGCGCTTGTTCATTGATGGAAACACCGCCATAAATGGGCGTGATGCCGAGATGTTTGCCGTGTGAGAATTTCACGAACTCCTGTGCGATTTGAACGGCCAATTCCCGCGTGGGGCAAATGACAAGCGACTTCAATCCATCACGACGATGCATCCGCTCGATGATGGGAATGGCAAAGCTCAACGTCTTTCCCGAACCCGTCTCCGACTGGGCGATAACGTCTCGCCCTGCAAAGATTGCCGGAATAATCTCTTTTTGTATTGGTGTTGGCTCGGTAATGTCGCGCTGCTGTAACAACGCAACCATTTCTTTGCTCAACTTCATTGATTCTGATTTCATACTACTTCCTTATGATAGGCCACAAAGACACAAAGACTCTCAGCCACAGACCGATCCATCGTCTTGCCGGGCTGATCCGCACGGTGGCGGAGAAGGTGCACAAAAAAGGCAGATTGGAATGTTGAAGACCGTATTGAAACCCTGGTGTCTTGGTGTCTTCAGCCGATGATCGACACATTTTGTCGAAGTCGGAAGTGGCGAGCTTTTTTCGTGCGCTCAAAAAGAAAATCCCGATCTGCGTTTAAACAGACCGGGACTTCTGTTCAGCGAAATTCTAGATGAGCGTTAAATCTTACTGACGTTCGAAGCCTGAAGACCTTTCGGTCCTTTTTCGACATCGAACTGGACTTGGTCGCCTTCGTTCAGGTTCTTGTAACCGTCCCCGACGATGGCCTTGTAGTGGACGAACACATCTTCGCCGCCGCTACGTTGAATGAAACCGAAGCCCTTTGCTCCGTTAAACCATTTTACTGTCCCTTGTTCCATTGGAAAAGGTCCTTTGTGTTATGTTAAACAAATCCGTTGTCAGCGGACACTGAGATACAGCCAGCTTTGTGTGCCTTTAAACAGAAAATCGCAACTCGTCGTACACAGGTTGCGATTGAATCTGCTTTGCTACGGGTTTGTTTAAAACAACTCTAGCGAACCTCCCGCTCTTCAGGGAGTAAAAGCTCAACAACGATGTACTGTTTTGACGTGGACATGATACTCCTATCCTTTGCCAATTGCAAGAAGTATTTTTTGAAATCAAAATAAGATTGTGAATCTGCCCCATTTGGCAATAGACCGGGACCGGTTCCCGCAGGGACTTCCCACCTTCGCTTGTCTTTGTTCTTGTTCTTTGATACTATAATTGAGAAACCAAACGTCACCCTCCACACCCGGCACACTCATGAATACCGATAGCCAACCACGTTCAGGGCATCTGTCATTCTATCTTGTTATTGCTTCCGTTTTCCTTTTTGTTTCAACGATGATGACGTTCGTGAATTCGGTGAACGCCGATTTCGTGAATTGGGATGATGACATCTACGTAACCGAAAACCCACGGGTCCAGTCATTCTCTTCCACTAACATCAAAGAGATTATATCGACCTCGTACTATTACGCGTGGATTCCCATCACACTGGTTTCTCATGCGGTAGACGTTGCACTTTGGGGGATGAACCCTAAGGGACATCATCTGACGAATGTACTGCTTCATTCAATAAATGCCGTCTTGTTTTTCCTTGTAACGATGGTGGTGATTGATGCGTCACGGGGAGAGAATGATCGTGCATTTCACAAGCGCATCACGTCGTCGTTGCTTGTCGGTGGAGTAATTAGCGCATTGTTATTCGCGATGCATCCACTACGCGCAGAATCTGTCGCGTGGGTATCCGGACGAAAGGATTTGCTTTGCGCGCAGTTTCTTCTGCTTTCACTCTGGACGTACATTCTCTGGAAACAGCATCGCAGAAAAGGTTCACTCTTGCTTTCGACCGTATTGTTTGCCCTTGCACTTCTTTCGAAACCGATGGCCATGCCCTTTCCAATCATTCTCATGCTCCTTGATATCTGGCCGCTCAACAGAAAAACAGAACAGCGATTCAGTTGGAATGATCTCCTTGCTGATAAGGTGGGATTTTTTCTCTTAAGCGGAGTTGTTGGAGCCATCACCTGGCTTGCCGCTTCTGGCGGGAACATAAATGTGCTTGGAGAGTTGAATACCATCGAGCGGCTTCTGCTTCCATTCTATATGATCGTGTTCTATCTGGTGAAGCTCGTCGTTCCACTCGGCCTATCACCAATCTACCCTGACTTTGATCGTGTGTTGTTCTTTCTTTCGCCAGTCATTGTGGCTCTGCTTCTCTACGCCAGCATGCTGATGATGAAACGCAACCTGGGCGGTTTCATACTTGCGCTGACGAGCTTTGTCCTGATTCTCATGCCGACTTTCCTCGGTGTCTCATCGGGCTTGCAGCCACTTGCCGACCGGTACACCTATCTTTCAACTCTCAGCATTTTCATGTTGATCGGTGGCGGCATTGATCTGATGTGGAGAGCGAGCGCCTCCTCGCCCGGCAAGAAATACCAGCGGGAGTTGTTTGCCATTGTGCTGCTCGGCCTTTGTGCAGTCAGCTCATATAGAACGATCCGTCAGGTGTCGGTCTGGCACAACTCAGAATCGCTGTGGAAACAGGCGCTTAGGTACGCCCCCGACAACGTGGACCAATACCAACAACGCAAACCGTATATGAAGCCAAACTACACCGACGCCATGGTGAACCTCGGCGCTGCATACTACGGAAGAAACGACATGGCGAAGGCTCTCGAACAATTCCGGCATGTGCTGGTATTCGATTCCTGCAATGCCGACGCGTATTACAATATTGGCAACGTGTTGTACGAGAATGCTGAAACCGGGGAGTCGCTTGCAAGTTTTGAGCACGCCGTGAAGTGCGATCCATCGTATGCGAAGGCATACTATAACCTGGGGATTCTATTCGCAGCCCGCGATAGCGTTGCGTTGGCTGTCCGTTCGTTCCAATCCGCCGCCCGCCTTGGATACAGTGAGGCTCAAAAGGTGCTGACGGAGCGCGGCTATAGTTGGTAAAGCAAATTTCGCTGGCAAGAGATTCTGCACAGAAGTATATTGGTGCAACCACCGGACTTGCGAAAGCGTTCGGCGTAACGTTCGTTGAAATGTCCTGAGATGACCGACTACACGTGTCGCCGGCGCTGCATGGTGGCCTCTTATGAGAGGGTGTTTACTAACCGTATGGGGTGTAGCAATGAAGTACATGTTGTTTGGTCTCTCGCTGGCATTCCTTGCCTGCAAAACTGAATCGCCCGCACAACTTCCCGCTTATAGCTGGCAGCAAGCATTCTCGAATCTTCCCTCCTTCAATCTCCCCGTCGAGCTTGTCAATGCGGGAGATGGAACGAACAGACTCTTTGTCGTCCAGCAGCGCGGCATCATCTACGTGTTCCAGAATTCACCCACAGTCGGCACGCGAAGAGTTTTCATAGATCTTTCCGATCGTGTCTCAACCAGTGGCGGCGAGACAGGTCTACTCGGCCTCGCATTTCATCCGAGCTATAGAACCAACGGATACTTCTACGTCAACTACACCAACTCGCTGAGCGGATCGCTCACGTCATACATTGCTCGCTACCAGGTCAGCGCCGGCAATCCCGATTCGGCGGTCAAGTCGAGTGAGCAGATCCTACTGACAATTCCACAGCCGTATTCTAACCACAACGGAGGCAAAGTAGCTTTTGGACCCGATGGTTATTTGTATTTGGGATTCGGCGACGGGGGGAGCGCAAACGATCCTGGAAACCGTGCGCAGAATCGCAGTGAACTTCTCGGCAAAATTCTTCGGGTGGACGTGAATAGTTCCTCGGGTGGTAACAACTACGCTATTCCCCCAACCAATCCGTACTACGGCAACGCACAGGGATGGCGGCAGGAGGTTTTTGCCTATGGCATTCGCAATCCGTGGAAGTTCAGTTTCGATTCTGAAACCGGGACCCTGTGGCTTGGCGACGTTGGTCAGGACGCGCGTGAAGAAGTTGATATTGTGGTGAGCGGCGGCAATTATGGATGGCGGTTGATGGAGGGAACGCTCTGCAATCCATCGGTCAACCCAACGTGTCAGGACACCGCCGGGTTGATTCACCC
>CAYJNF010000237.1:0-6194 GCA_964370915.1 uncultured Chitinophagales bacterium | reverse complement strand
CGATAGAAAAATGTTCCGCTGGATAAGTTGGCTGCGTCGAACACTCTCTGATGTACTCCTCCTTCCACTACTCCGTCCACAAGGGTGGCAATTTCTCTTCCAAGAATATCGAACACCTTGAGAGTTGTGTAGCCACTCTTCGGCAATGCAAAGGTAATTGTCGTTGCGGGGTTGAAGGGATTGGGATAGTTTTGTTCAAGTGTGAGCATTGACGGCAAACTGCTGCCTCTGACCTCCACATCATCTGTTCCCATCGCGCCAACTTTGATAATGATGATGTTCTTATGCTTTCGAGGACCGATGACGACGGTACTGGAATTGAGCATGTTTGTCGTCGGCCAATCTAAGCCCACCTGCGGCTTAATTGTCCACGATATTCCATAGTTCGCAAGATCAGATTGCCACGATATTGTTGTTGCTGCCGTATCCGTTACATCACCAGCTATGACTATTTTGAAAGAGTCTATCTGCGTAGCACTGACATAGCCTCGGAAATCACCATGGACTCCACCGGCTAATCCTTTAGGAAACGTGGTGATTCTACCCGGTATTGTCATGAACGCGACATCCCAGCACCCCGAGCATGGAGGCCCCGGTGGTCGGAGCAATTCTCGGAATCTGCCAAATGCCACACTCGTATCGATCCCAATGGTGTTGCCCGGGTTGACACCCAACTGAAGGACATCAGTTTCATTTGCTCCGTTGGTTACCGAAATAGGAATTTGATAAGATGCCTGCCCAAAGGAATGCTGCGACAAAACAATTACAATAATGACAAAAGTGTAAAGACGAGTTTTCATACTTCACCTCAGAATTCATGGTTGAACGTGAGAGTGTACATCAAAACAATAGCACACTGTTCACTTGTCCGATGTTGAGATGTATCAACACCGAGAAGGCTCGAACACTCGAGCCTTCTCGCGTAGAGTCTAAGAATGAATTACGTTATCGATCGCTTAGAGATTATTTACTTTCACCAGCTTGAACACCACCGGTTGATTTGCTCGACCTCTTTGTTTGAACATCCGAAATCGCTTTCGCCTTCGCGACCGACTGCTTGAGTGCACCGGAGGTAATGGACAGCGTACAAGGCGCGTTCACAAACACCCAGTACCCCTTTCCGGGTTCGAGTGTTGCAGGCGAAGAATAGGCTGTGCCGTTCCATCCGAAAAGAGTTCCGCCCACAATTGCACCGGAAGGATTCGATGTAAGTGCCGATGCCGACACAGGCGCGGTTACCGAACCGATGAGCACCCAACGATTGCCGCTCGCAACCGTGACTGAACAATTGTTCAGGGTTGTGCCGCTAATCGTGTTATCGCCCGCCGCACCATAAAACGCCCAGTATCCTTCACCATTCACAAGCGTTGACGGTTGCGTATAGACGCCTGTGACGAAACTGTTGATCGTTCCGGGAATCGCGGTCGGGAATAATGATGACGCGGTAAAGTCCGAAGCAGCGCGCGGCACAGAGACAAGATTCCATCCATTGTTCACCGCGAACGTTGTCTGCGATCCGCCTGTTGCTTCACCAATTGCAAAATCGCTGAACGATGTAATTCCGGTCGCTTGAATACTTGTTGCGAGTGGACTTGTCGTTACCGGGGATGTCCATGTGGCGCCATCAAATTTCTTCACAACGAAAATACTTGTGTTCGCTCCTGCATCCACGTCACTTGCAACGAAGTTGAACGTTACGCTACAGTTGTTTAACGTGGTTCCGCTGTTTGTCAGCGTATAGTAGCGGTTGAGTTTCTTCGTTACGTCAAGTCCTGATGTTGCAAGACTCGGATGGATCGCAGCGGTATCCGAAGCAGTGAGGTTTCCCTGCCCGGTAACATTTCCGAATGTCACAGCAACCGGCGTGTAGACCAATGAATCGCCGACTTCAAATGTTCTCGCGGTCGCGCCTGTCGGGATTGGTTTCTGCAGTCTTCCCCACACTCTTCCGCTTGCGCGTGAAACGCTGCCTGAAACGCTCAGAAGATTCACGCCCGGCTTCACCACGCCATTCACAAGGGAGAGAGTACCGGCAACAGTCAAGTTCGTGCCAAGCTTCAGCGTTCCATACTTCGAAGTATCAGACAGATTGATGGTGAGGTTGTTCACGGTTTCGCTTCCGGCGGTGAGTCGCAATGTTCCAAATCCGGACGATGCGCTGTTGCTTTGGTTGAAAATGAAATTCGATGACGAACTCGGCGTCACAGTTCCGGTCATCGTGATGAATGTTCTGCCCGCAAATGTCTGGAGAGTGTTGCTATTGACCGACAACGTTCCTGCATCGATCTGTAATCCGCCGCCGCTCGGGTTTCCCAACGTGATGTTTGACGAGCCTGAAGCGAGAATTATTCCCGCCGGATTGTTAGACGTGAGTTTGAAAACTTTGAACTCACTTCCGTTTCCGGTCAACGTCTGTGCGCTCGTTCCGTTACACACCAGTGTGAACCGGGAAGAGTCGGCGGTGGAAAACGTCGCTCCATTTTGGAGAGTGAAATTGCCCGCGAGGTTCACAGTTGAGAACGGACTCCCCGCCCCGCTAAAATTGGAGACTGCATCAACCGCAAGATTTCCTTGCACGGTCGTCGCGCCCGCCTCGAAAGTTTTCGTTCCGCCGGTGAGTGTAAGGTTTCCGTACGTCGCTCCGACAACAATGAGAGAGCCCGATTGAGCATAGTTCACGGTGCTTGTTGTTGCCAACGATCCAAGCGTTGGCAGAGAAACGTTCTGAAGTGTAAGCGTTGCATTTGCGGAAACATCTGCTGTGCCTGTGAATGCAAAGCCAGACGGCACAGTAAAGTTGCACGCGTTCGTTCCATCGCCGACAACTGCTTTGGAAAGCGATCCCGAGACGGTCCATGCACCGGCAATCGTGCGCGACACTGCATTCCGAATATTGAACACCTGGTTCGCTGAGGTAAAACTTGCAGGAGCCGTTCCGCTTCCATCAGTGTTGGTTCCCCAAGTTGACAGCGCCTCAAGATTGCCCGACGCTTTTGAATAGAAGTTTGTAATGGAAGTCGCGAGCGGGGTGATTGACAGTTGATCCGTTGACAAACCATGATCGCTGCCCGAGTGATCGATTTCGACCCAGCGCAGCATGATTTCCTCATTGGGGTTGATGGTGACTCCTATGGAGGTCGTTAGCTGAGTCCTGTTCGCCGGATCGTTTCCAACAAGAGCCCCCGCCGTGCCACTTGTAATCGGTGAAACAAATTCGAGCGCAGCAATGTCAGCCCACGAACCCGTTGTCAAACTTGTTACAGTTGGGCCGACCTGGTATGAGACAGTCATGCTCTGCGCCGCCGCTGTTCCGCCATAGCGCCACTGCTCGCCAAAGTAAGAAATTGAAAGGGAGGTGATTGCTTGCCCTGTGGTATTACGCAAGCGCACACCATAATACAGCGTGCCAGTACTTCCTGATCCCATTCCGCCGAGAGCGCGGTCAGCGTCACTGGCAAGTCCAAAGTTGTAGAGACCACCTGCAGTTGATGAACCTGTTCCTGCTGTGACATTGGCGGGGTTCGTTCCGGCCGTGCGCCATACATACCAACCGGTGAGCGTAACATTGTCGCTCCACGGAGATATGCTTGCTGTACCCATCCCGTCGAAGGTTTGTGTGTACGGTGTGCCTATTGTGGTGAAATTTGCCTGCCCTCGTGCGTTGGTTCCCAAGAGAATGAAACACACAAGCGCCGTTGCGAAAACATGCATCGGTTTCATAACTGTTTCCAAAAGTATGTGAGAGAAATATGAATGAAGTGGAATGTAATTGGAAATGCTTGCTGCAATGGAAAGAACAATTGATTTTTGAAATTTCATGTGCGCAACCCTATTTGCCGATTCTTCGCGCACCGTACTTGATGATCATGAGTTTCGATTCTTGCCGGTTCTCCTCCAACGAGAGTGAAGTTTGTGCCGCCATATTCACTCGTGTCAAATCTTCGTCATTTCGGATCTCGACAAACATACTGTCGCAATCCGCGATCCCATCCCACCCAAACGTCACGGGAAAAGCGTCCGCCGATACTTGAAACCGGACGAAGAACGTATCGACTTGGGCCGCCGAACGAAACGGGCGGATGTCCACATACGAACCATCACCCGGAACACGTGGGCGACCCGGCTGATCCAAAAATCGCATTTCCAATATATCCGGCGGCGGAGGTGGAGGAATTGGGACTTCTCCTAACCCAAGGTCGAAACCGTCGGTTGCATCGGGATCGTTTCCGTAGGTAAGGCTGAACTGACTGCCCTTGCTATCGGTGGCAATGAAATGCGCCCTCCATTCATGACAACACGATTGCATTTCCCCAGGACACATCAGAAGTACTGCAATGACAAACGAGGAGCGATAGATTGTTTCCAAGGTCGCGATCATTTGGCAAGAATCATTTTTTTTGTTTGGATATACGATCCTGCAACAAGTTGGTACAGATAGAGTCCGCTTGAGTGCGTTGCAGCGTCAAAACTCACCGTGTACGTTCCGGGTGTCTTCTCTTCGTTCACGAGCGTGGCAACTTCTCTTCCCAAAACGTCAAATACTTTGAGCGAGACGAACCTGGCAAGAAGCGAGGTCGAACCGCTCGTACCCGCAACCGTAAAGCTGATGTTTGTACTTGGATTGAATGGATTCGGCGAGTTCTGCGAAAGCATGAACACGGAAGGCGAATTCTCGTTGACATCTGTGGTGTTGTCGATCTGGATGGGCTCGCTTAGATGCACACTCCCATCAAGGTCAACTTGTTTCAAACGATAAAGAAGAGACGATTGCGGTGCATTGCCGTCGGTGAAAGTGTAGTGTTGCGGTTCGTTCGTGGTTCCATGCCCTGACACGAAACTGCTCGCCAACTCTGAGAATACTGAGTCCGAAGGCAAACTTCTCTCAACGAAAAACCCATAGTTGTTCACTTCGGAAATCGTTCTCCAGTCAAGCCTGACCGAAGTAGTGCTTGACCTGACTCCCGAAAAGGAGGCAAGTTGCACGGGAAGATTTATTGCCCCGACTTTGATGATGATGATATTCTTATGCAATCCCCCATCGATGACGACCGATGGCGAAGCCAGCATATTTGTCGCCGGCCAGTCGCTTCCTGCCTGCGGCTTAATTGTCCATGACGTTCCAAAGTCGGCGAGGTTTGTTGGCCACGAAACTGTGGTCGCGGCATTATCCGTTTCATCCCCCTGAATGATGATCTTGAAGGAATCTACCTGCGACGCACTTACGTAACCGCGATAATCACTGACAACGCCACCAGACAATCCAACCGGAAACGTACTCACTCTGCCGGGAATTGTCATGAACCGGGTATCCCAGGCAAATGGTTGCGGCGGTGCCGGTGGCGCAGGCACTTCTCGAAACGTTCCCAACGCGGTGCTTGTGTCTATGCCGACAGAGTTGCCCGGATTGACGCCCAGTCGAAGGATTGTAGAGTATATCCCGTTGCTGAGTGTTATAGGAATCTGATAGGAAGCCGGCTGTCCGTACGATTGCCCAATGAACATGGTGGCAACGGCGGTGAAAACGAAAATGAAGAATCTCATCATAAACCTCTGAAGGAAAACTGAATCAATTTAGACCCACTTATTTGACTAACGTCATCTTCTTTACGAGGGCGGTGCCCGCCGACTGGAGGCGATAGAAGTACATCCCACTCGGAAGATCGATAGCGTTGAAGGAGACGTTGTAGTTTCCGGCACTCAACACCTCATTCAACAGTGTTGCGACATGCTGTCCAAGAATGTTGTACACCATGAGTGACGTCTTCCCTGCAAGCGGAAGTGAGAAATGAACATTCGTCGAGGGATTGAATGGGTTCGGATAATTCTGTCCGAGAGAATATGTCGTCGGAAGAAGATCGTCCGCGAACTTCACGTCATTCGTTCCCATCGCCCCAACTTTGATCACGATAATGTTCTTGTGCAATCCGGCATCAATAACCACTGAAGTAGAGGTGAGCATGTTCGTCGTTGGCCAATCCGAACCCGCCTGTGGTTTGATTGTCCAGGTTGTTCCATAGCTCACAAGATCCGAAGGCCATGACACTGTCGTCGACGCGTTGTCGGTCGCATCACCGGAAATAACAATCTTGAATGAATCGACTTGACTGGCCGCGATATATCCGCGGAAATCATTCCAGACGCCGCTGGACAGTCCGGTGGGAAATATGTTGACCCTGCCGGGAATGGTCATGAAC
>CAYJNF010000236.1:0-6227 GCA_964370915.1 uncultured Chitinophagales bacterium | reverse complement strand
GCTCTGGGTTATGTCGGGAAATTAGTGGAGGCCGTCAAGTGCGTAGACATTCACTGTGGGCAGGAGGAGGAAGTACAGCAGCCAGAGTGAGCCACCAACACTTGCAGGAACCAGAAGATTGTCGTCGGCGAATGTGAAGTACGACTCGACGAGTGCGCCGATGAGCGCGGCAATTGCCCCGATCCAGTATTCGTCTCCGGTGCCGGCTGCCTTCGGAGTCAACGCCACCACAACGAGTCCGCTGAGAAAAAATGCCGCGGTGCCCTCAAGGCTCTTGTTGAGAAATCGATGCCGGCCGAATTTTCTGCCAATCAACGCGGCAAGCGTATCCGAGATAATCAAAATCGAAAAGGCGGTAATAAACACTACCTTCGGCAAAATCCACATGAAGATACAGGCGGAGAGGAGGACGTAGGTCGCTCCGTTGAGACGTCGCTCGTCTTCACTGCGCTCGTGGCGTCGCAACAACCATCCAAAGAGCTTGTGATAGAGTCTCCGCGTCGGCGGATGGTAGATGCGGGCAAGGTCTGACATGCCGAAGACGAACGTCAACGGCAGCAGCAGCGTCAGCGCCGTGGACTTCGAAACAAAGTAGTACACAATGGGGATGGAAAGCGAGCAGAGATGAATCGTCTTGCGGACCAATTCTACGGCATAACTCTGCTCGACATTCGGAAGCTCATTCATTTCTTCGCGTCGTTGGGCTCGACTGTCGCAGGCGCGTGTCCATTACCGCGCTTTCCTACCGGCGGAAGCTCTTCACCGCGAATCAGCGTATCGATTTCAATGGCGTCAAGAATTTCCCGTTCAAGAAGTGCCAACGACAGCTTGTGAAGCAGACCGATATTCTCGTTGAGAATTCTCTCCGCCCGTTTCATGCCGCCTTCGACAATGTGCCGCACTTCCTGATCAATCGTTATTGCAGTATCCTCGCTGTAATTCTTCTGGCGCGTAATCTGACGACCGAGAAATATTTCTTCATCCTTCTGACCATAGGTGAGCGGACCGAGTTTGTCGCTCATGCCCCATTCGCAGACCATCTTGCGCGAAATTTCGGTCGCGCGTTCAATGTCGTTGCCGGCGCCGGTTGTCAATTCCCCGAACACAATTTTCTCCGCTGCCCGCCCGCCGAGCGCATAGCAAATCATCGCTTCGAGGTACGCCTTCGAATAGGTATGCTTTTCGTCAATGGGCAAATAGGTGGTGAGCCCCAACGCCCGTCCGCGCGGAATGATGGTCACTTTGTGCACCGGATCGGCCTCAGGAATCATGCGGGCCACAAGCACGTGACCGATTTCGTGATAGGACGTAACCTTCTTTTCTTTTTCGGAAATGATCATGCTTTTCCGCTCCATGCCCATCATCACTTTGTCTTTTGCTTCCTCGAAATGACGCATGGTGACAGCCTTGTCGTTCTGTCGGGCGGCAAGCAGTGCTGCCTCGTTGACGAGGTTGGCAAGTTCCGCACCGGCGAGTCCGGGCGTGCCTTTCGCGAGCGTTTCAAGCTTCACGTCTTCGGACAATGGGATGTTCTTGGTGTGAACGCGCAGAATTCCCTCGCGCCCTTTCACGTCGGGTCTATCGACAACCACCTGACGGTCGAAGCGGCCCGGACGCATCAATGCCGGATCCAGAACATCGGGTCGGTTGGTTGCTGCGATAATAATGACGCCGCTGTTCTGCTCAAACCCGTCCATCTCTACGAGAAGTTGATTGAGTGTTTGTTCACGTTCATCGTGTCCGCCGCCAAGTCCTGCACCGCGGTGCCGACCAACGGCATCAATCTCATCGATGAAAATGATGCATGGCGCACTCTTCTTCCCCTGCTCGAATAAATCGCGCACACGACTTGCCCCAACGCCAACAAACATCTCAACAAAGTCCGCTCCGGAGATTGAAAAGAACGGGACGCCCGCTTCACCGGCGACAGCGCGCGCAAGTAGTGTCTTCCCTGTACCGGGAGGGCCGAGCAGCAGAACGCCGCGCGGTATTCGTCCGCCAAGCTTCTGAAACTTTGTTGGCTCTTTAAGGAACTCGATGATCTCCTGCAACTCCATCTTTGCTTCATCAGCTCCTGCGACATCGAGGAATGTGACTTTCGGCGCGCCTTCGTTCAGCATCTTGGCGCGGCTCTTTCCGAACGAGAAAATTCCCTTCGGTCCGGTTCCCTGCATCCGACGCATGATGATCAGCCAGACGACCAGCAGAAGAATCCACGGCAACGCGCCAATCAGCGCGCTGATCCAGGTGTTATCCTCACGCACCACGGTAAACTTCAGTCCCCGATCATTCCATTCTTTGATTACGCCGCTGTCAAGGATTGGCAGCGTGAGCGTGAATTTTTGAAACGTGACGGTCTTGCCACCGCGAGTAATCTGCTTCGGTTCGCGCAGCACGCCGTGAAAGTCATAGTTCGTCAGTTCTGATTTCCGGATCTGTGCTTCGACAATATCGTTGGCATGAAGATACGTCAGATACTCGGTATAGGTGACCTCTGCCTCAGTGCCCTCGGTGCCCTTGAAAATCGTCATGACGAGGAAGACCAGCAAGATAATTGCGGACCAACTCAAGACAACCTTCAGCACCTTGTTCCAATTGAAGTCATCGTCGGGGCGCATTTGCTGTCCGGGACGTTTCTTGCCCGGCCGTGGGAAGCCCCGGCGTTTTTCCGGCTCACCGGAACGACGATTACCATTCTCCGACTTCTTCTGTTCTTCCATCGAATCCTCTTCTCTAACTATCTTTGTTCCTTCAATCGGTAGATGGCTTTGAGGTGCCGCAGTCGCTGGGCATAATCCAAACCATACCCGATAACGAAATCTTTCGGAATTGAAAAGCCGATGTAGTCAATCCGCATCGGCGACTTCACCGCATCCTTTTTGTATAATAGAGTAACAACGCGAAAGGACTTAGGGTTCTGTTGTGTGATGAGATTACGAATATATTCCATCGACAGGCCGGAATCGATGACATCCTCGACGATGATGATGTCCCGCCCTTCCACCTGACAGTTCAGATCTTTGAGCATCCGAACATTGCCCGAACTGATTTTTTCGTCGCCATAACTTGAGAGTTTGAGGAAATCAATCTCACAATCGATCGTGACCTCGCGGATCAAATCGGCAAAGAAAATAAATGAGCCGTTGAGCACACCGATAAATACGGGAATCGAACCCTTGTAGTCCTTGCTGAGCTGGCGAGCGATCTGTTTGATGCGCGTTCTGATCCGCCGTTCGCCAATCATGGGAACGAAATGATCCCCGTTAATCTTGATGAGCTTCTTTGCCATTCGGTTGTTCGACTATTGAGTATTCAAGTTTCATGACACTGCGCGTTTCCGTTGTTACCTTGAACCGATCATCGATGCGACACCCGCACACCCAGACAATGTCACCGCTTCGCGTCTCAAGAATTGGGACATTACGTTTTTCGTAGAGCGGGATCTTTACATCGACAAAGAAATCACTCACCTTCTTCTTTGTCCTCATCCCCAACGGAACGAAGGCATCGCCGTCTTTCCATGATCGGAGAATGAGTTCCTGACCGGCAATCCGGTCTGCATCAATATACTCAACATTGCTGCCGTTGACGACAAACCCGCGTGGTTCAACAATCTCCGATGAAAATGAAAACTTCGGAAACCAATACCGGTGATTGGGAAGAACCGCAAATCGAAAATCGGCGACCTCTTCACTTCGTCGAAACACCAGGTGGTCTCTGTCCCTAAACACCACGTATTCCTTATTCAGGGAAACCCACGACCCTGTCAACCCCTCCGTGAGGTCAAGAATGCCGTGCACTTGATCGTATTCCAGTTTGCAGCTTGCAAAGGTCTCCGCCGCGAACATGATAACATACTGCTGAAGCAACTGCGGGTTGCTGCGTAATCGCGGAATGGAGAGCTGCAATTCAACCGTATTATCCTTGACGACGATAAGCTCAAAGTGCTGCTTCGCAGTATGTTTAAGAAATACTTCAAGCTCGCGGAATACTTCCGCCGAACGATTCATCGTCGCGACGACATCAGGATTGATCTTCTCCCTCACAGGCGGGAGAACATGCTGCCTGATGAAGTTCCGGGAGTAATGATCCTTCGCGTTTGATGAATCAGTGCGAAAGGTAAGATGCTCCACCGCCGCATACGTCTCAATCTCAGACCGTTGTGCAAACAGCAACGGCCTGATGATTCTCCTGTCCTCACGGTACACAGGGATTCCGGCAAGCCCCGACACGCCGGCACCCCGGAACAGATTGAACAGGATTGTTTCTACATTGTCATTGGCATTATGTGCTGTGGCGATCTTGTCGAAGCCGCTCGACATAAGGAGCTTGTCGAAAAATTCATAGCGCAAATCGCGCGCAGCCTCCTGAATCCCGATCTTCCTATGCCGCGCGTACTCTTCCGTGTCCGCGCGCTCCACGTAAAGCTCAAGTCCGTAATGCCTCGCACGCTGAGCGACAAACTGTTCATCGTCATCACTTTCAGCGCCGCGCAATTGAAAATTGAAATGGGCGACGATCAGCGTCAGCCCAAACGCTTCCTGTTCTTTCGCCAGCAAGTCGAGCAGGACAATAGAATCGACCCCTCCGCTCACCGCTGCAATGACCTGTTCCCGCTCTTCAATAATACGCCGGCGACGACTGAATTCGTGAAACCTCGTCAGAAAAGCTCTCGACGAAAACATCGTTGGCGTTGCCATCCATCAGATAATGTTCAGAAAACGCCGGGAAGGCAGACTGCACATTGTTCGTTACACCAACCCGTGGAGCACAGTATAAACAAATTAGACGATTTATGCTATTCATGACAGACCGTCAGAATCTGCTTGGCGCACGGGAAATCGTTCGAATAGAAAAAATCCGATGGTGATCATCCATCGGATTCTTGTCGTTACACGCGTAGCGGGAGAGGGATTCGAACCCACGACCTACGGATTATGATTCCGACGCTCTAACCAGCTGAGCTATCCCGCCATCTTTTTGCATCAAAAGCGAGACAAATATACTGCTAAAGCCGATAAAGAGCAACATGATCCGTTCATTGCAATTCGCGGCGTGAATGGATATATTTTTTTGAACATATTGATGAGCGAGAGGAAAGAACGATCCACATCACCACAGACGATCACCGTGTCTCGGTTGAGCATGCGTTCAGGCATTGTCAGAAGATCGCGCGGGGCCACTACGAGAATTTTCCTGTTGCCTCATTCTTTCTTCCCAGACATCTTCGTCCGTATGTGGCGGCGATTTATGCCTTTGCGCGCGCAGCCGATGATTTTGCTGACGAAGGCAAACTGACTCAGGCCGAGCGAATTGCCGCACTGAATAATTGGCAACAGCAACTTCAAGCGTGTAGTGAAGGGATTGCAGAGGATCCAATCTTCATAGCGTTGGGCGAGGTTATCAGACAAAAAAAAATTCCCGTGCAGTTGCTCTCGGATCTTTTGGCGGCATTCCGGATGGATGTAACAACTGCGCGTTTCAAAACGTACCAGGATGTGCAACACTATTGCAGGTACTCCGCAAATCCTGTCGGGCGTCTCGTTCTTCATTTGTTTGATGACATTGGCGAGGAGAAGTTGATCCTGTCGGACAACATCTGTACTGCCCTGCAGCTTACAAACTTCTGGCAAGATGTTGCAATTGACGAGCAGAAAGGCCGAATCTATGTCCCGCTTGAAGATATGGCTCGTTTTGGGTATACTGAAAACGACTTGGAACTGCATCGGTTCAATGAGAACTTTGCAGCGTTGATGAAGTTCGAAGTAGCCCGCACACGTGAGTTGTTTGCCGCGGGAAAGCAATTGCTGGAGAAGGCGGTACCCGAACTGCGCTTCGAATTGCGATTGACGTGGAATGGGGGAATGAGCATTTTGAAGAAGATCGAGTCGAACCCCAACGTCTTTCAATTTCGACCGACGCTTGTCGCTGCAGATAAGTTCTCTATCGTAGTGGCTTCATTGCTTCACAAAACAGTATGAGCGCGATCGCCGAAGACATAACCAGGAATAGCAATACGAGTTTCTACTACTCGTTTTCGTTGCTGCCGAAGCACAAGCGCGAAGCCATTCACGCAGTCTACGCGTTTTGCCGTTACACGGATGACATCGTCGATGAAGGGCCAGACGATACCAGAAAGGTTGTCCTGCTCCGCAAATGGCGGATGGAGTTGGGAAGAACCATCAGAGGTCAATCAAGCTTTCCCTTGCTGAATCAACTCGCCACAA
>CAYJNF010000235.1:0-6254 GCA_964370915.1 uncultured Chitinophagales bacterium | reverse complement strand
CTGGTCGATGATGCTGTTGCTCACTTGCGCGAGGCGGTACACATTTGCTTCGCGGGCGCGGTAGTCGCCCCCCTTCACAGTGTCGTAGAACAACCGCCAAATACTGTCGCCGTCGTTCGGATAATTTTTCGGCGCGTTGATGCCGCCCTGCGCGGCAATACTGTGTGCGCGGCGCGGCGACTCATGATAGCACAGGGCGGTGACGTTGTAGCCAAGCTCCGCCAGCGATGCCGCTGCCGAAGCGCCGGCCAATCCCGTTCCCACCACCACCACGTGGTACTTCAGTTTATTGGCAGGGTTCACCAGCTTCATGTTGAAGCGATGATTGTCCCATTTTTTTTCGATGGGTCCGTCGGGTATTTTCGAATTCAATGTCATAGAATCTCTTTTCGTTTAGTATGCAAAGAGGAAGTACAACGGAATGATGGCAAACCCAATGGGAATGAGCAGCCAAAACACAACACCAATTGCGTCGATGAGTTTTTCGTACTTGCCAACACGCAATCCCAGCGTCTGAAATGCCGACTGCAAGCCGTGCTTCAAATGATATCCGAGGAATACCAGGGCGACCATGTAGAATGCCACGTAGGCGGGGCTTGCAAACGCTTCCTTGATGAAATCAATCATGGGTCTGTGCTGGATGAAACGTGATTGCACAAAGAAGGTGTTGATGTGGACAACGAGAAACGCGCCGACGAAAATTCCCGTAAGCCATGCGAACCGCGAACCCCAGGTGCTATTCTCGGACGCGCGGTTCGTGTCATAGTGAACGGGGCGCGCCTGCCGGTTCTTGATAAACAGAAAAAGACCGAGGACGGCATGCAATAGGAAGCCGGCGAACAGCAGCCACTCCAGTGGACGGATGATCGGATGCGTAGCCATGAAATCACCGTACTGCGTGAACATCTCGACTCCGGTGCCGTCGGGCTTTGCCTTCAGCGCGAACAGATTGATGGTGAGATGCACTACGAGAAAACTGCAGAGGAAGAAACCGGACAATGCCAGAGTAATCTTCCGGCCGACCGACGAATAAAGAAATGTTGTAGTTTTACCCATTGAGATTCTTTCTAAGTATTGATGGAACCTCCAAAGGAGCCCTTAGGATTGAGACTGGGATTTGGAAAAACATGGTAAGAACTGCTTGGGGTCAAGTAACTCTGAAAAAATGTAAGAAGGATTTGGTTGGATAGCAAGCGTTCACTGACCGAGTCGGCGATCGCGTCTATCCTTCAGCGACGCGCATGAACCGTACAATCGAAATCACCGCGCCGATCAGCCCGAGAACCAGTCCGGTTCCAATCACGACCAGATAGAACGTTGCCGGCATGTGAATGTACGCTGAGAAATCCGACGCAAGAAGTTTTGCGGAGTACTCGAGCACGCCATACAGCAACAGTGTTGCCAGCAGTCCGCCGATAATTCCCTGGATCATTCCTTCCAGAAGAAACGGGAGCCGGATGAACGTCCACGTTGCTCCGACCAACTCCATTGTACGGATGATCTTTCGCTTTGCATAAATCGCAAGCCTGATGGTGTTGGAGACGAGAAGGATTGCCGAGATGCTGATGATTATGCCCAGGCCGAGGGTGATGTTGTTGATCGTCTTCGTCCTCTTGTCGATTAACTCTAGCAGCTCTTTTCTATACACAATCTCGTCGATGCCTTTAAGAGCAATCACCTCGTTGTAGATCTTCTCGACTCCTGCGGCGGTTCTGTACTCCGGCTTGATGAAAATTTTGAACGACGGTGGCAGAGGGTTGAAGTCGAGCACCTTCTCAATGTCTTCGCCAAATTCCTGCTTGAAAATTTCCGCCGCGTCATTTTTTGAGATGAAGATAAGGCTGTCAACGCCGTCAATGGTCAGCACACGATTGATCAACTCGCTGATGCGGTCGCGGCCAACCGGCTCCTGCAGGAACGCCTCCATCTCGACCTTTGCCCTGAGCATTTCGATGAACCGTGTGGTGTTGATGGAGATGACCGCAAACACGCCGAGCAGCAGAAGGGACACACCAATCGTCACGACAGAAATTGTGGTGGAGAGTTTTGTTCTGGTAAATCCCGAGAAGCTTTCTTTGACAGTATAGGAAAGGCTCATGATGATGTGTCAGTAGTTCGATTCGTCGCGCCACCGGATGATCTTCCACGGCGCGTTTGTTCCCGTTCTGGTGAACGTGAGATTGGCATAACCGTAAAGATAGGACTTGTCACTGGGGTTGAAGGTGACCGTAAGGTTGAAGCCCCGCACAACATTCACGGACGTTGAGTCAGTTGACGTCGAGAGAATATTGTTCCAAATCAAATCCAGACGCTGCGCATTCTGAAACAACCCGAACGTTGCCCGCAATTCTTCATCGCGTCCCCACGTAACGTCAATACTTTCCTCGTAATCACGATAGATGAACGTAAACGACTCGTGCAGCAACGGCGCGTACACCGTGGTGTCGCGAAACGTATAGGCCACCTGCAAACACCTGAACGCTCCTTCAATGGACGTCGGGTCGCACAGGGATTGTGCGGGTGACGTGTCGAGCCGCGGGGCAAAGGGATTGACGCAACTGAGCGCACTGAACGCAAGCAACACGGCAGGCATTATCAGGGCGTGCTTCATCATTCAATTGCTGAACCTTCCCTTGAAACTGCTCCACGTCAGTTCCGGCCGTGTCTTCAAATCCACCCAGCGTGAAATTGTCCACTCACTGTTTGTTTCCGTGAGCGTGAACTGGAGCGAGCCTCGTGCGGTCTGCGTGAATGCCGTGTCGGTATGTTCAAACGTCAGTGTGTAATCGAATCCGTAGGTTCGTGAAGTTGTGCCCGATGAATCTTTCGGAATGAGCGTAAGATTCGAAAACCCTTGCGGCAGTCGTGACTTTGCCACGAGATTCTGGAAATACGAAAGCTCCTGTTGGTACGTCCAGTTTCTGAGCACGGCGCCGTATTGGTCTGCGGCATCCGCCGAAGGAATGAACGCATACGGCATCTGACCTCTGGTGGAGTCGCTGAAGCACGCGATGTAGCCCACCGGATCTTTCTGCGAAATGGCATTCTGCAAATTGAGCAGGACGTTTGCGGGAAACGTCCGGGGCTGGTATTGGAATCCCGATTGCGACGGAGGCTCAGCTTCACGCGGTTCGAAGATGTTGCAGGTGAGGAAGAGCAGACCACCGAGCACCGGAAGAACCCGGAGCAGGCTCGCTTGAGTTGTTCTCTGTGTATTCTGGTGGTTCATCGTCATAACGCAATGCGCCCTTCGAGCGCCCGGCTTAGCGTTGCTTCATCGGCGAACTCGAGATCGCCGCCCACCGGAATTCCCCGTGCGATACGTGTGATCTTTGGTCCCAATGGTTTCAACAATCGAGTCAGGTACATGGTTGTCGCCTCACCCTCCACGTTCGGATTTAGTGCCAGAATAACCTCGGACACCTCCTCGCCCATGCGCTGCAGAAGCTCGCGGATCTTCAGGTCATCGGGACCGATGCCGTCGAGCGGCGAGAGTGATCCGCCCAGCACATGATAGAGTCCCTTGAAATCGTTCGTCTTCTCCACGGCCATCACGTCGTTCGGCTCCTCCACAACGCAGATCGTGGCGCGCTCGCGCTTCGGGCTTGAACAGATGGGACACGGATCGACTTCGGTAATGTTCCAGCACGAAGAGCAGTAACGAATCTTATCTTTGACGTTGACGAGCGCTTTCGCCATCCGCACCACCTCTTCGCGCGGCTGCTTCAGAATGTGCAGCGCCAGCCGTTGAGCGGTTTTCCTCCCGATGCCGGGCAGCGATGCAAATTCTTCGATAAGTTGTTGGAGCGCTTCTGATGTATAGAGCATTATGCTACCTTGTTCCGTTCCTCTCGCCAAGCCGGAATCAAGTCGTCGTGCAAGACGTCCGGATCAATATCGGCGCCGTTTGGCCATGCAATTGTCCCGAGCTCTTCATCAACGAACACCTGCTGGAAAACCAATGGATCCTTTCGAATTGAATCGAAGACCTCACCACGCAGATATTGTTCGAGATCCACAGTTTTCGAAATACCGTCGGCGAACGTTAGGCGGACGCAGAAGCCGTCAATAGAATCGACCGAGGTAATTATCGCCATGTCTACCCTCACTCCAATGGATCAATCTGAAACAACGGTTTACCTTCTTTTGCATGTTCCCAATTTCTTCGTAGCTCCCCTCGATGCATCGTTGCCCATTCCATAACGAGCGAGCGTACACGCTGAGGAAGTTTTCCGGTCAAATACTCAAGAGTGTCAATTTCTATGCGAGCCCTATGGTCTCCATACTTTACATGGAAGTGAGCCGGAGGATGATCGTTGTAAAACATCATTATGACAATTCCATAGAAAGTACTAATCCTCGGCATGATTACATCCCGGGCAAATTCAATCCCGGAATATTGGGCAGCATGCCGCTTGTTACTTTGGACATTTCTTCCTGCGCCATCTTGGACGCTTCTTCGAGAGCTTTGTTGCTCGCCGCGAGCACAAGGTCTTCGAGCATTTCCACATCGTCCGGGTTTACGACTTCCTTGTCGATTTGAATCTTCACGAGGGTTTGCTTGCCGTTGGCGGTTACTTTTACCACGCCACCACCTGATTCAGCGCTGACTGTCTTCTGCTCAAGTTCCTGCTGCACCTGCGCCATCTTTTCCTGCATCTGCTGCACTTGCTTCATCATACCCGCCATGTTCGGCAAACCCTTCATGATCTTCCTTTCGTTCGTGATGTGTTTTTTCTGCGTTAAAGATACCTCAATGGTGAAGGAAAGTCAACGCGACAACTGATGAGTGACGAGCATGACAAATTGGAATCCGTTGTGTTGATTTGTTTGAAATTGGATGATGTTGGACGTATATTTGAGCAGGCATCGATGCCTCCTTTCATGCCAATCCCGTTGAAAGGTCCACCCGTTCATTTCCAGTTTCGCATCTCTCCAGCTCAGCTTCACAACTCACTACGAGGTGCACGATGAAAACTCCGTTGATCCTGTTCATTCCAGCGTTGATGTTTGCACAAAGCTTTTGGTCGCCCGCAATCCAGATTACGCCGGACTCCATCGAGGCAGTCAATCCGTCGTTCCCCGACGATGGACCTTGGTGGGGCGATCCGCAAGTTCAGTGGCTCGCGTACACACAGATCAGTCGCGGCGCGATGGACATCGTTGCTCATCGGTCGACAGAGCGTGGGCTTGCGTGGAACACTACGCCAACACGAATCACGAATGACACAGTGCACGACGACTTTCCGAGCATCGCCCAGCTCGGACAATGGAGCAGCAGAAGCTTGAAGATGATTGTGTGGGAACGCGGCGAGAACGATATCTACTTCTCTCGTACGAACGATACTGTGTGGACTCGGCCCTCGCCTCTTGGGACGGGCTTGTATGGCGGCAGAACTCCTTACACTACAATTGCCGACACGCTGTGCGGTGCCGTGTGGGAAAACCGCGGGCGCATCCTCTTCTCCGAGTTCCGAAGCAATGCATGGCAGATTCCCGTTTTCCTCACGACACCCAATGACACGGTCAATTTTTTGCCGCAGGTGAAATACTTCTACGGTGGAAATCCTTACAAGTACAGACCGATCGTACTATGGGAACGACGAAAACGCGTCTCACAAGATCGGGAGATCGTCTGGGTTACTCGCACTGATTCGGGTTGGACGCTGCCTGATACTGTGACATCGGCGGGAGATTGCAGGCACGCGAGATTCGTATCTCAAACCCATCCCGGTTCCATTCTGATTTCGTTCGAATCAAATCGGTTGGGGTCTTACTGCATTTTTGGAGCATGGGGGAGCCTGGGCGTGGCATGGTCAGTCGATCAGCAGCCAATATCGAGCAACATTGCCGGTACGCAGCAGACCTCCGCATCGTTCACTTTGTTTCCCGTCATCACCACATCGCCGAGCGTGCCTCAGGCGATCAGATATACTGCCGGCACATGGAGAATTGCCAGAGACACGGGTGAGGACAGCATCGGTCTGGCCGTGAAGGCACTGAACACTCTTGTCGCACGAAGTGGCGGCAACGGCGAAGATCGAAATCCCGTTCTCTCGACCGGAGTCAATCACGGGCCAATCCGCGTTTGGTCCGTGTGGCAGAACAATGCGGGCGGCAGATGGAAACTTTTCGGCTCGTACGCGGACATCATTCTTGATGATGTGAAGGAAGGTGGAATTGTGAATGCTTTTCATCTTCATCAAAACTATCCCAATCCATTTAATCCCTCAACGACAATATCGTTTGAGTTG
>CAYJNF010000234.1:0-6255 GCA_964370915.1 uncultured Chitinophagales bacterium | reverse complement strand
TCAATGGATTGGCTATTCAGTCCCGAAGCGTGGATTGCACTTGTCACGCTGACAGTGTTGGAGATTGTGCTGGGGATTGATAACATTATTTTCATATCGATTCTTTCCGGGAAACTGCCGAAAGAACAACAACAGAAAGCACGAACCACCGGCCTTGCGTTGGCGACAATAACTCGCGTCCTACTGTTATTGTCGCTGTCATGGGTAATGAGATTGACAGCGCCGCTGTTTACCATCATAGGGGCAGAGATCTCTGGCCGGGACTTGATTCTCATTCTCGGCGGATTGTTTCTTCTTGCAAAAAGTACGCACGAGATTCATGACAAGCTGGAAGGAGTGGAGGGGGAATCGTCGGTGAAGGTGAAGCCGAAATTCTCCAGCATCATCGTTCAGATTCTGCTGCTCGACATTGTGTTTTCACTCGATTCGGTGATCACAGCTGTTGGAATGGCAAATCATATCGAGGTGATGGTTGCCGCGGTGATTATTGCCGTAGGTGTCATGATGCTGGCTGCCGGAGCAATCAGCTCATTCGTCGAAGAACATCCGACGATCAAGATGCTCGCCCTGAGTTTCTTGTTGCTGATTGGCGTGACGTTGATCGCGGAAGGATTCGATCAGCACATCTCAAAAGGTTACGTCTACTTTGCAATGGCGTTCTCGGTGTTTGTCGAAATGTTGAATCTAAAAATGCGATCCCGACACGCGACTCCCATCAAACTGCATTCCGCATACGTGGAAGAACAAGGGAAAGCAAAGTGAATTCCGAATTAGAGTAGTAATCGATGCGCCGGATCTATCTTGACCATACTGCCACCACGCCCCTCGACGATCGCGTCTTTGAAGCAATGCGTCCGTATTATTCCGAATCGTTTGGGAATGCGTCGTCGGTGCATTGGTACGGCCAACAGGCGAAGTCGGCGTTGGAAAAAGCGAGGGGAGTGATCGCCAGGTCAATTGCAGCCCAGCCCGGCGAGCTGTTCTTCACGAGCGGTGGGACGGAATCGGATAACTTTGCACTGTGCGGTGTTGCCAGAGCAGCGAGGAAGAAAGGGAAGAACCACATCATCACGTCGGCGGCTGAACACCATGCCGTTCTTGAGCCATGTGAGATGTTGAAGGAAGAAGGGTTCGATGTTACTGTGCTTCCCGTGGACTCGAACGGATTGGTGAATGCAGATCAGGTCCGCAACGCGATCACCGACAAAACCTGCCTCGTCTCCGTCATGCACGCCAACAATGAAGTTGGAACCATCTATCCAGTGAAAGAGATTGCTGTTGTCGCGCACGGGCGCGGTGTACTCGTGCACACCGATGCGGTGCAAACACTTGGCAAGATTCCGATGGACGTGAACGATCTCGACATCGATCTCATGACCTTTTCAGCCCACAAGTTGTACGGCCCGAAAGGAATCGGTGCGCTGTTTGTCAGACGCGGCGTGGAGCTTGACCCGATTCTGCATGGCGGCGGACAGGAGAGAGGCAAGCGTCCCGGGACGGAGAATGTTCCGAATGCCGTGGGTTTTGCCAGGGCTGTTGAGTTGGCTATCGACGATATGCCGAATGAAAGCCCGCGTCTCGAATCCCTTCGCCGGAATCTCGAATCCAGAATCAGTAATGAGTTTTCGTCCGTGATCATCAACGGTCATCCCGTGCATCGGCTTCCGCACATCTTGAACGTCTCGTTTGATAGCAGCAAGATCAGGTTGGAAGGAGAAATGCTGTTGATGAACATGGACCTCGAGGGGATTGCCGTGACAAGCGGATCGGCGTGTACATCGGGAAGTGTGCAACCGTCGCACGTCTTGCTTGCCATGGGACGAGATGCGATGACCGCGAGGGCGACGCTACGGTTTGCATTCGGCAAGAGCAATACCCCCGAGGATGTTGATTACGTTGTCGATTGCTTGCATCGTATACTCAAACGAATGGCTCTTTGACCCCAGGCTGACCCCGCAAATCGCCACGCCACGAGACTCACGATGTTCTTGAAGTATTTACTTTCCGCCTGAAGAAACTTCCTTCCTTAGCCTCCAGATCTGCTCATGCTCCTTTCGTTTTTGAGAGGGTGTCATCCGAATTTCGGGCATAGAAATTGAGACTATAATGTCTGATTTGAATAGACTCATTGGAGTGAAAAGAGATAAAGACTTTAAACAGCAAGCTTGTTGCCGCCCTCGTCGTGTTTGGAATCATCGGGACTTTGTTGAGTGTCTGGTTTACGTACACGACAAATACCGGGGAAGTCGTTGAAAGAGGAATGAGACGGGCGGAATCGCTTCTGTCTCGCGCCGTTGTGACCTACATGGTTTCGACTCATGAGACGCATGAACTTTTCGAGCAGCATTCCGCCGACCCGACGAAACTCGTTCAGAAGATTCGCGAAACAAATGAAGTATTCCTTGCTGTTTCGAATGCGGTCACGAATGATTTTGGCGCTGATGAACCAAGGGTTCAGCTTTCAGGCGACAAGGAAGTCTATGGCTATGCTCCACTGGGAAAGCGATCAAGAATTGAAACGGACTTTGAGAGGAAGAGTGCGCTTGCGTTCAAGCGCGGGGAAAAGAGCTGTGTCGAGACTGATGAGAACTCGGCCCGCATTGCTCTTCCTTTGTGGAGTGATACGCATCCCGGATGCGCTGAGTGTCACTTCACATTGATCGAAGGACCTCAATCGGATATGAAGCGCCATATTCTTCTTGGTGCAATCATTTCACATGTTCCCTACGCCGCTGAAATGGAGCACGCGAAGAGTCAGGCTGCCAAATCCGCGCTGATCTACGCGGCAGTTATCGGAATGGCCATTGCAGGCATATGGTGGGTGCTTCGCAGATTTTTCATGCGGCCTATATCTTTGCTGCGCGATCAGATGCTGCGGGCCGATCTGAATACGCGCCTCCATGAAGGGAAGAAGGATGAAATTGGCAGTCTCCAGAATGCATTTGACGGATTTGTGGAGTCGATCAAGAAAACCCTTCTGGAAGTCTCGGCGGGATCGTCGGCAGTCGCAAGCTCGTCGTCTCAGATTAGCACAAGCACTGAGGAGATCGCGGCGGGAGCGCAGGAACAGACGAGTCAGGCATCTACGGTTGCCGCTGCAGCACAGGAAATGTCACACGCGGTTGAGCAGAACAGCCAGCATGCGAAACAGGCCGTCGAGACTGCACTACAGGCAACAGCAATCGCGGTGCAGGGCGAGCAGATTGTTGGTGAAACGACAGAGAGCATTCGCCAAATTGCTGACGTTGTCAAGAAGTCAGCTGCAACCGTTCAGATGCTGGGCGACTTCAGCAATCAGATCGGAAGAATTACTGAGGTGATTGATGAGATCGCGAACCAGACAAACCTTCTTGCATTGAACGCTGCAATCGAGTCTGCACGCGCGGGTGAACAGGGTCGCGGATTTGCAGTGGTTGCCGATGAAGTCAGAAAGCTGGCCGAACGCACGACGAAAGCAACGAAAGACATAGCCACAATGATCACCCAAATCCAAACGGAAACACGAGGAGCAGTTGACTTGATGAAAGTAGGTGAGAAGAAAGTGGATTCAGGACTCGAGCTTGCCGTCAAAGCAGCGAGCGCGTTAAAAGAAATTCGCCTCACTTCTGAGTCCGTTACCGATATGGTGACACAGATTGCGAACGCGCACGATCAGCAGGCTGCGACAGCAGAACAGATTGCGAGGAACATCAAATCGATCAATACAGTCTCAGAAGAAACGGCGTTGGGAACGGCGCAGATTGCGCAAGCAGCGGACAATCTCAAGAACTTGTCTGAGACACTGGAACAGCTACTTGCGCGATTCTCTCTCGACGGTATCAAATCTCACTACCATGCAAACAAGTCCGCAACCCTGACGAGGAGTAAGAAGGTTGGAGCGATCAAACGAGACATGCGCGCGGCGCTTGAGATTCAAGTGAACTGAGGAGAGGCTGTCGTTCCAAACCGGTACGTTGCTCTGACATACCTTAGTCTTTTCCCAGAATCATCATCACACCTTCGATTCTTCCCATCGGCGCGGAGAGTTGAATTCCGGCGACTTCGCCTCTCACATGTTCATATGTTTCTCGCGCGATCTTCACGCCCTCGGCAAAGCCTTCTTCCTTCGTCGTCGTCTTGCGCATGCGATCCATGATCTCTGGCGGCACACTCGCGCCCGGCACTTCGTTGTTCATGAACTCCGCGTTGCGATAGGAAATAAGAGGCCAGATGCCGCACAGCAGCGGCAGCTTGACGTATTCAATGCGTTTCATCGCCCGCTCGAGGATTTTTAGATCGAACACCGGCTGCGTGACAATGTATTCGGCTCCCGCTTCGATCTTCCAATCAAGTCGCCGAATTTCCTCATCAAGATTAATCGCACCCGGATTGAATCCGACACCGATACAGAATCCCGTCGGGTCGCCAATCGGGTTGCCCGCGAGATCGAGTCCGTGGTTCAATCGCTTGATGAGATTTGTAAGACCGATCGCGTCGACATCGAACACTGCTGTCGCATCGGGATAATTGCCGAGTTTAGGCGGATCGCCGGTGATGGCGATGAGATTGCGAATACCCAGCGCCCACGCACCAAGCAAATCGGACTGCATGCCAATCACATTGCGGTCGCGGCAGGCAAAATGCAGCACCGGTTCTATCCCGACTTCACGCTGCATCGTGACGGCCAGCGCCAGCGCCGACATGCGTGCCGATGCACGCGGTCCATCCGGAATGTTGATTGCGTCGATGCCAAAGTGAAAAAGCTTCCGGGCCTTCTGCACTTCTTTGATGGGGGAAACTCCTTTCGGCGACACAAGCTCGACGAGCGTGACAAATTCCTTCCGCAACAGCTTGTTGGACATACGCGATTTTTCGCTCATCTCGTAGACCTTCACCGCTTCTGGCGCGGTCACTTTCAGTTGTCCGACCGTGACCTCGATCTTTTTTGAAGGTTGAAGTGCCTTCACTGCCCGTCGGATCGCGCGGATATGCTCGGGGTTCGTACCGCAGCACCCACCGACAATCGATGCGCCTGTCTGAATGAATCGCTTCGAGTATTCGGCAATGTACTCCGGCGACGTCATATAGATATTGCGTCCGCCAATGTTCATCGGGAAACCGGCGTTTGGTTGAACGGAAATCGGAATCTCCGTCAACGGCTTCAGACGTTCAAGAGCATCGAGCATCAGTTTTGGACCAACGGAACAGTTCATCCCGATTGCGTCGGGCTTGAACTCACTCACCTCAGACACAAAACTCTCGAGCGATCCGCCACTGAGAAGATTGCCATCGTCGTTGATCGTGACTTGTGCGATGACCGGACAATCCGGCTTAAGTTCTTTCACCGCGCGAAGCGCCTGCTTCAGCTCGGCAACCAGCGCAAACGTCTCAAGGATAATGAGGTCCACGCCGCCGTCGAGCAGGCCCTTGATTTGTTCCTTGAAGGCATCCTTCGCCTCATCGTAGGCAAGTTTTCCAAGAGGCTCGATTTGCACACCGAGCGGACCAACCGAACCGGCGACAAGTGTGGAATCTCCGGCAACTTTCCGGGCTATCTGCGCCCCTTTGAGATTGACCTCGTACACCTTTGTTTCAAGCCCGTGTGCCGCGAGCTTGTAGCGGTTTGCTCCGTAGGTATTTGTCTCGATAACATCCGCTCCCGCGCCAACGTAGTCGCGATGGACTTCACTTACCAGGTCCGGATTGATGAGGTTCAGCTCATCGAAGCAGGTGTTGATGAAGATTCCCTTTTCGTACAGGTACGTGCCGACCCCGCCATCAAACACGATGACCTCTTTGCCGACCCGTTCTCTGAATGATTTCATGTATTTCCTGTGTTGTTTGTTATTGGTCAATAGTCCAATTGTCATTCGTCATTAAGCTGAATTCGTTCAGTGGCTATGACCACTGACTACTGTCGTTCCTTTTCCCATTCCCGAATGACGAGTCCGTAGCGCACACCACGCTCACTGACGATCATGCTCTCAAATCCAAAATGCTCCATAATCTCCCGCGTGATCAATGTGCCCGCGGTGATGACGTCGCTTCGACCTTCCATCACTGATGAAAGTCTAAGAATCTCGTACGAGGACATCACCTGTAGTGTACGAAACAAATGTGACACTGTCTCTTTTCCAACTGAATAATTCGTCACAGCACGGATCGAAAAGCTTTTCAAGCCCTGGGCAAGCACGGCCAACGATGTTGCTGTTCCGGCAACCCCCACGAGAGTTGACCCTTTGAAATCAAATCTCGCCGCCTTAGCAATCTCATCTT
>CAYJNF010000233.1:0-6285 GCA_964370915.1 uncultured Chitinophagales bacterium | reverse complement strand
GTGTAGCACTGTGCTGTTGTTCAGAGGATCTACACGCGCGACAAAGGAAGCGAGTTGGACGGGAAGAGGAGATTCGGGATGTTCATCGGCACCCATGTACGGAGCATTGCCGGGACGAGCATCGCCGTCGATATCCGTTGTCACTGAGGGAATAGCTATGCCGGCAAGATCGGTGTCGCCGATGGAAGGCAGATCCAGATGAAGGTCGGTCGCGGAAACAAACGTGACGGCTTTGGATTTGGAGTTGGCATCTTGGGCAGTGTTATTGATCCAATCAGCCAATGTAGCATGATCAGTTGTGCCATCGAAGCCGACAAAAGCATTTGTCGCGCCATCGCTGTACAAAAGGTTGTAGTTACTTGTCAAGACAGACTGCAGTGTGGATGATTTGTAGACCGAATAGGATTTATATGTCGCACTCGTGTTGCTGTTATAGAAAACGTTATCCATTGCAGAAATTGTATTCAACGCATTGCCAGCAGTGATTTGCAAGCAAGCCGACAAATGGTCCCTCGTGGTCTCTTCAAGGAATACACTATTATGACAAATCAGAGCATTGCCACTTGTGTTGTATTGGATGCCATAAGTAAATGTTGTCGCGTTGGCATCTGGGTCGTTGTTCGACAATCCGCATACTGCGTTGTTGTAGACCTTGTAGTCGGACGTGGAACCACCGCCTGACAATTGTATTCCATAGACAATTGGATTCCCAGAACCGCTGGTGGCATTAAGTAAATTGTAAATCTTGTTTCCGTAGATCTCATAGAATCCGGGCCCTGCAGCATTAATCCCTCTGACGGTTTGTGCAGAAGCCGTTCCAGTGTTTACACCCAAATTGCGGACGACATTGTTCCTGATGACAATGGTACCTGTATTGCCAGAAGGGGAGGCAGTGTAGATGCCATAACAGGCGCCAGCCGGATAGCCAGCATACGCATCTCCGATAATTTCATTTCCTTCGATTGTCGCAGCTGATGAACGATAAAGATATATTCCTCTGTTGAGACTATGAGTTTCATTGTTCTTAATGTAAAATCCAGGCATATCATTTGTCGTTCCTCTCCCAATGCTGATGGCATTATTCCCGGTCACCTTACAATTTTCAACTGTCCCAAAGGTGGCCGTTGGGACAGCATCTCGGAAACTGATTCCGTATCCGCTCCCGGAATACCCGGCACTGATCATATCAACGACACAGTTTTTCACGGTAACATAATCACCGTAGATATCCAATGGTTCTATGCCATAGGTTGTTGCCGTTGCCTTTATTGTCCAGTCACGTGTTGTTCCCCCTGTGGCGTTCGAACCGTCAAGTGTCACATAGTCAATTGAATTTGTTGCGCTCCCAATCTTTAACGCCCATCTGCTGCCAGTCACCTGTCCACCAACATTTAGAACTACTATTGCGGACGGCTCAGGCTTAAACAGGACAGGATTGCTAGAAGTTGGTTTGTTCGTGGCAAAGTCGATTAAGAGGGGGGCGGATTCCGCATATGTTCCCGATTTGATAAGGAAGACCACACCGCCAGGTCCAACCCCGTTTGTATTTAACGCTGTGATCGCATCTGCAAACGTAGCATAGTCACCTCCCGCGCCGACATAAAACGTTCCGCTCAACTGCCCCAACGCCGTTTCCATCCCTCCAATCAAACAGCACACTGTAAAAAAAAGTAAAAAAGTCTTGTTCATTGTAGCGCCTTCCGTTTGTGAATGAGTTGTGGTTGATAAGTTGGATTGTTTTCTGAATGTGCCAGTATTTGAGACCGCTAAGATGCAAAAGTGGGGCGCGCCTGGGTGTTTGGACCGACGCATAATGTCCGAACGAAAGAGGATTTCCAATGACGAGACCATCCGCTGATATGAAACCAGCGACTCGTATAGACAAAACCTATTGATGAAAGAACTGAAAGGATAAGGTAGGAATATTCCCCTACCTCAAATAAAGGGAATTCAAATGAAGAATCAAGCCAAAAGTTCCGATAATTCACACAGGATCGCTGTCGGCAATATGTCGGTGTTCCCGGTTCACAAACCTGGCGGCCGTGTTTCTTGTTGTATCACATCAATAACCCCATCGCACAGAAGGAGTGATTGATGTCGAAGAAAGGCAATGTAAAAAGGACAGATGATGTTGCCGATGAGCATGGCTCAGAGAAACAGAAGCGGCTAAAAGGGAAAACGTACAAAAAGGAACTTGCCAGACTTCAGGTTGAACTGGTGAAGCTCCAGGCATGGATCAAAGAAAAAGGACTGAAGGTGGTGGTCATCTTTGAGGGGCGTGACGCTGCGGGCAAAGGCGGAGTCATCAAACGCATCACACAACGGGCCAATCCTCGCATTTGCCGCGTCGTCGCGCTGGGAACACCAACAGAGCGTGAGAAGTCACAATGGTATTTTCAACGATACGTTGCGCATCTTCCTGCGGCGGGTGAAATGGTGCTCTTCGATCGCAGCTGGTACAATCGGGCGGGCGTGGAACGGGTAATGGGTTTCTGCACGGAAGGTGAGTATCTGGAGTTTCTCCGCTCTTGCCCGGAATTCGAGCGCATGCTGCAGCGATCCGGCGTCCTGCTCATTAAGTACTGGTTCTCGGTCAGCGACGAAGAACAGGAACACCGGTTCCAAAGCCGTCTTGACGATCCGACGAAACGCTGGAAACTCAGCCCTATGGATCTTGAATCGCGCGCACGGTGGGTCGAGTATTCCAAAGCCAAAGACGAGATGTTCGCGCATACCGACAACAAACAAACGCCCTGGTACGTGGTAAACGCCGACGACAAGAATCGTGCACGACTGAACTGCATCGCGCACTTGCTGAGCATGATACCGTACAAAGATCTGACTCCCAAGTCTCTCTCGCTTCCCTCGAGACAGAAGTCAGGAGGTTATCAACGACCCCCGATGAGTGACCAGACGTTCGTGACGGAAGTGTATTAGCAGGAGATCGTCGCGGCGTTGCATCCACTCACCCAAATCAATACCTTGAACTGAAACAATCTACTCTCATTTGTCGTTTGATGGATTGCCCCACCAATCCAAACATTCTCACAAACGATCGGAGTCTTCAATGAAACTACTCCATGTTGTTTCGGTCAATACCTTGTTGATTGCTGCTCTGGCACTCTGCAGTCCCCCTGCATTTGCGCAGGGTCCCGCGCTACCGTTGCCGCAACCCAGCCCGGAAGCAAGCGTTACTCAAACCATCGGGATCACGAAGATCACCATCGCGTACCACAGGCCGGGAGTCAAGAACAGAAAAGTCTGGGGCGGACTTGTTCCGTTTAACGAGGTCTGGCGTGCCGGCGCCAATGAGAACACGACAATTTCATTTTCTGACTCGGTGAAGGTCGAAGGGAAAGTTCTTCCCCCCGGCGTATATGGTTTGCACATGATTCCAACGCCGGACGAATGGACGATCATCTTCAATAAGAATGCAACATCATGGGGAAGCTTCTTCTACAAAGAAAACGAAGATGTTCTTCGGGTTAAGGTGAAACCTGTGGCCAGCGAGCACCAGGAGTGGCTCAGCTATGATTTTGTGGAGCTGACAGACAATGCTTGTGTTGTTGCCTTGCGCTGGGAGAAATTGAAGGTTCCATTCAAGATCGAGATCGATGGCCCGGGAACTGTCACTGCCTACATCCGCAATGTGCATTTGCGTGGTTTGTCAGGATTCTTCTGGCAAGGGTTCAACGACGCGGCAGCGTATTGTATGCGCAACAATGTGAACCTCACGGAAGCGCTGGCGTGGGCTGATCGTTCCATCAACATCAGCCAGAATTTTGCCAACCTTCGGACGAAGGCCGGCATCCTGGAAAAACTCGGGCGTGCAGACGAGGCGAAGAGTCTGAATGACAGGGCAATGCTTATCGCGAACGAAGCCGACATCAATCAACTCGGGTATCAGTACCTCACCGCAAACAACATGAAACAGGCAATTGAGACCTTCAGAAAAAACGTCAAAGACTATCCAAAATCCTGGAACGTCTATGACAGTCTTGCTGAAGCGTATGAAAAGAGCGGCGACAAAAAACTCGCGATTGAGAATTACGCGCAAGCGTTGAAATTGGTGTCGGATGATGTGAACAAAAAACGGATCACACAAACACTTCAGAAGCTCAAGGGTCAATGAACATTCTAAAGACATGTGCCTTGCTGACAGCGCTGGAGTTTTCTTTGCTTGCGCCGGCCGCCAGTCAATCGCAGGATGAACAGCTCATGGCAAAGGCCGAGTGGCTTGCGCAAAAAATCCTCATCGTGGACACGCATATTGACCTGCCATACCGACTTGGCGAACAAGCAGAAGACATTGCCATCCGGACACAATCCGGTGACTTTGATTATCCGAGGGCGAAGCGTGGTGGTCTGAAGGCGCCGTTCATGTCGATTTACGTTCCCGCTTCAACCGAGGATAGTGGCGGGGCAAAGCTGCTTGCCGACAGGCTGATTCATATGGTGGACAGCATAGCCGCGGCTCTTCCCGATAAATTTGCAGTGGCTCACTCCGTAGCAGACATTCGAAGGAACTTTGCGGATGGACTGATTTCGCTGCCGATGGGAATGGAAAACGGATCGCCGATTGAAGGGGATCTCAGCAACGTAAAATACTTCTTCACCAAAGGCATTCGTTACATTACCCTGGCACATGCAAAATCCAACCACATCTCCGATTCATCGTATGATAAAGAGCGAAAATGGAACGGGCTAAGTCCGTTTGGTCGCGAGGTGGTGGCGGAGATGAATCGGTTGGGAATCATGGTCGACGTCTCGCATCTTACTGACAGCGCATTCTACAATGTGCTGGAGGCCTCACAGGCTCCGGTCATCGCCACTCATTCGTCATGCAGGTATTTCACTCCCGGGTGGGAACGCAACATGAGCGACGAGATGATTCAGGCCCTCGCGAAAAACGGCGGGGTCATCAGTATCAATTTTGGGTCGGAGTTCCTCGATTCAACCAGCCAACGACGTTCGGGGCGTATCGATGCGGTGGTGGCGAAATACCGCGAAGAACATGCGCTCCAGCCAACTGATTCTGCGGCAGTTGAATTTGAAAAAAGCTATCGCGAGTCCAACCCATTTGTCTATGCCGACGTGAAGGACGTGGTCGCGCACATCGACCACGTCGTCCGACTTGCGGGGGTTGATCATGTGGGACTGGGTTCGGATTTTGACGGACTTGGCGATTCGTTGCCGACCGGCCTGAAGGACGTTTCGCAGTATCCCAATCTGATTTATGAACTGCTGCGGTCGGGATACTCGGACAATGATATCAGAAAGATTTGCGGAGAGAATGTACTTCGTGTTTGGGCACAGGTTGAATCGGTTGCCCAACGTCTTCAACACAACTAAACACACACGTGAAACGCCGGACTTCAGTTAGGCACATTGGAATTATCCTTCTCCTTTTGATTCTTCTGCCGGCAATTTTCTATTCAGCCTATGAGATAGGCTCCCTCACTTCATCCGAAGAAATGCTCGATGAGGTCTATTCCCGCCAGCTTGATGCAATTCTCTTTTCCATCAACCAGTTCGCCTGGGATGTTGTGAATAGCTGGACGGGCACCATCACAAAGATTCTCGTCAAGAATGAAAAAACAAGACAGGAACAGCTAACAACACTGCTCGCCCAGAACCCGCCGGTCAAAGCCATTTTTTTCGCAGATTCAAACGGAAGTAACATTGAAGTACTTGGAAGAGGTTCGAGTGACGGTCATGTTAAGGCGCTTAGGCTTTCGCTTACACAGAACAGTGAAAAGATCAAACGACTCTATCGCTATGAGAAAACCGATTACCAGAAGCTGGAACCGATTTATCTCGGAGACAGTTCAGCGGCAAGTGTTGAGACCGCGCTGATGTTTGTTTCAGGAGCACGAGAACATAATACGATGGCCGGGATAGTTCTGAACGATTCGGTATTTGTGGGTGATATTATCGGTCGCAAGCTGACGGATGTTGCAGGAAACGAATTTATCCTATCGGTGCTGCAACGGAGAACGGGCAGGGTTGTTTTTACAACAAGCGGAGCTCAAGTCGAGGATCTCAAGCAAAGAAAACCCCTGTGGCTCTTTCCTGACTTCGAGTTGGGAATTCGACTGAAGGGGACGACGGTGGAAGAGATTGTTCGCGCACGGGCGTACCGCAACATTGTTCTGATCATTGTGCTTGATCTTGTGCTGCTGGCGGGCGCATGGTTCGTGTACCGGACCCTGCGCCGTGAACTGGATCTCGTTCGTTTGAAATCGAATTTCATCTCCAATGTCTCGCACGAGTTGCGCACACCGC
>CAYJNF010000232.1:0-6288 GCA_964370915.1 uncultured Chitinophagales bacterium | reverse complement strand
GTAGTACGGTTTTCCTGTTTGAAACCAGTCACGCGTAGAATCGGAAGGCTGTGCTGATGAACGGGCATCATCGTGCACGCGCCATCCCTTTGCCTGTTCGTAGTTCCAGATTACACTCTTGTAGGTGCGTTCGAAAAGCGGATCGGGCAGCGGAGCTGCTGCCGGTGGTAACGACATCGGGCTTCCATGTTCTGTCACGAGTGTAACGTGCAGTTGCGCACGAACAAGACGGACCAACATGCGCGCAGCCGGATTGTACTGCAACGGGCTGATACGAATGGTGGAGGTCAATTGGTCACGAAGGAATTCCGGTCCATCAGCAACAAACTGCACCGACGGAAACAGCCGGTTCTGCGAGTACGTCACCGCGTCGGGCTTGTATTCGGCATGCACTCGCTGACTGTCATCGACGGTGTATGTTGGATGAGGAGCGACAAACTGTGCGGTCTGTGTATCGTAGACTGCCTCTTTCAACTCAACGAGCAGTCGAGTCCCTGCCGGCACGCCAAACGTGACAGGCTCGATGGGCAGCATAGGCTTCCCTGTCGGATCTCCGGGTTCGATGTTTCCGGCAGTTTGAAATGTAAGCTGCGGTCTCCCGTCAACAACTGAAGTCGTATACACAGGATACTCAGGCGTGAACTCAATCACCCAGCCATCGTGTAACTGGGTCGTGAGTCGAAACGTGTTTGCATTCTCCCCCGAAAACGTTGCGGAGGCGACAAGCCAAAACATCAAGATTGCAGCAAGTGTTCGCATTGGCATTGACCTCAAGAGTTATTTGACCTTGACCAATTTTTCTATTGTAGAGTGTGAGCCGCTTTCAGCGTTCGTCGTTACCTGATACAAATAGTAGCCGTTCGCCACCTCATCGCCATCTGAATCCCTTCCATCCCAATGTACCCGATTAAATCCCAATTGCAAAGACGATTGTGGCACGAGAATATCGCGGATTTTCCGTCCGGCAATGGTGAACACCCTCACTCTCACTTCGTCGGGAGGTTCTGTGCCCGTAATGACAAAGGTGAAATACGTTTCCCTGCTGAAGGGATTCGGATAGTTGGCGACGTTGCGAAGCCCTGATTCTCTCTCGACATTCACATGTAGCATGTGCTCAAGGGAATCGAGTTCTCCCAAATCGGTCACCATCGAAAGCTTGAACTTCAACTCGTGACCTCCCGTTTCCAGCCGCGGAAAGAACTCCGACTCTCGCTCGTCCGTTCCCGATGTTGGGTGCACACTGACCACGGATCGCTCATGCCGACGATTGTCTACGAGAAACTCGATAGCCTGAACAACGGCATTTGCCAACACCACAGCTTCTGGTCTGACGGTCAGTTTCGGATTCGGTGGAATGTAGTCGCCATCCATGATTTCTGATCCGTTGACGAAGACTTGCATTTGGATCGCGGGGATGGCGGTGTTGAGTGTCAACTGATAGTAGGCGACGTTGTTCTCCGCGATCAGGTCCTTTCCTTTGTGCACAGAGCTTACCAGCACTTGCAGGCGAGTTTTGCGTGGCAAACCGGCAGTGGAGAACGTGACACTTGTTGACCGACTGCCATCGATCGGAATTGAATCGAGCAGTGCCCATCCAACTTGTTTGCTAAGATTGTATTTGTCGAGCGCGTACACAAGCACGCGGACACTATCGCTTTTCGCATAACCGATGTTGTGAACCGTCAACGGCAACGTGAATGCTGAGGCATCATCTTGTGTCACGCCCACTGTCTGCGCACTCACGGCGAGATCTGGCGGAGCCGAGAAATCAATCCACCAGTCTGTCAGTACCGGAGTGATAGTCGGATCGGAAGTCGAGAGCGAGCCGGCAAGCCTGAGGGCTGAATATCGAGGGCCGCGTGTTTGCGCATTGAGAGAAGCGAGGTTGACGTCAACACTATCAGCCGGTACAATTCTCAGTGTGTCAACTCCATCGTGAGCACGAATGCCGAGGATCGCGACATTGGCATTCGTTCTGGAAACATCTACTGTGCGACGCCAGTGGAACGAATCCCATGATGCGGCCATTGGAATTTCCGATGACGTCACTGAACCCGATGCAGCACCATAGTAACTCGGAATCGTCACGCTCACCACGCTTGAATCATTTGTGCGGAGAAGTTCCAGAGGAGTCATTCCCGGAGTGCCATTCCCCTTTCTCCCGATGAACGCATACGTCTGCCCGCTGACAATGGAGCGGAACATCGTTGCTCCCAGCGAATCCATTGCCTGCCGCAGATGATCATTGACATTCGTCTGTCCATTGAAGATCGTTGCAACTGCAATGTAGGTTCCGATAGGAGCAGTGTTGATGAAGTTTGCAAAACTGTCGGCTTGCCAGGGACCGGCATTGGTAGCTCCATACGCCTCGTAGAGCGGAAAGGCCCTGAAGTCCATCGTTCCAGTAAAATCATTCACTCGTGCTGCGATAAAACTTGCACCAACTGGCCACCAATATCCAGAACCTTTCTGCTCGTTCGCATTGATAGCGGCATAGTAGTCTTTGTATTCATTATACAGATACCCGACGGATCGGCAATACAGAAAGAGTGGTGAACGCGGAACTATCGTCAGACCGGAATCAGTCGCGCTAACGTTGTCCATGACATTCAGAGAGAACAACTTTTGGTTATGCTGGCGCCAGCGAGATAGCGGAGCCGCGTCATCAGGTGAAAACGGGAGATCGTCTGATGTTGTGAACGACGATGTTCTCCAGTTGCCGGTGAGTGTTCCGTGCTGTGTCCGGCAACGCCAGAAATACGTTGTCGCGTTCGGCAACGAAGGCGTGTTCCATTCTCCACTCCCCGCAGCCGGTGGTACGGGGCCTGACTCAACGCGACCTGGTGAATCGAACGTCACCACGGTGTCAAGTTCAAAGTGATACGTGAACCCGGCGGCATCATACCCGATAGGGCTTGTCACGACCAGCCGCTGAACGCCGGGTGGAACAACAGCGCTTTCCAACGGCTTCACGATGTACAGATTGTTGCTGAAAATTGTATGGTCATGTGAAGCGATGTTGTTCAGCTCGTTCACTTCTGCATTTGCATTCATTGGATCGAGGGATACTACGAACGTATGCGCTCCAAGTTTGTTCGAGACGGGGAATTGGAGCAACACCGAATCACGATGCAGTGTTCGTCGAAGCTTCGCGTTGTTGAGAAGATATGTCGTCTTGCCATCATAAATGTCCGTAACCGAGATGGCAACACTTTCCGGTGGTACAAGTCCGTAGTTATGCAGCATGACACGAGCAGTAACCGAAGAGTCGTTGGGAGTCGGTGATGGATTGGCGAAGAAGATATCAGAGGATGCAACTGCGAGATCAGGTTTCCGGGGGAGCGCAAACGATGACAGTGGATCGCCGATAAGCGGATTCAGGTTTACCATAGCAACGGTAATGTATCCCGACCCGGTCTCCAGCCAGAGTCTACTGCGGGCATTCGTCGTAAGCTTGCCGAATTCCCGGACTGAGTCACGGATCGCATTCTCCAGCCAGTAACTCGTCAGCGCTGATCCGTAAGTTGCAAAACCAACCGACGACGAAGCCCAGGAAGCAATGGCGCCACGATTTTCCGCGACAAGAAAATCTTCAGCCATGACATTGTTCGTGGATGTCGCGAATCCGCCAATGTTGCAACTCACTGACGCGATGAACGGCAATCGCCCGTTCGTGTTTTCCCACTCCCTGGGTGGCCCCGAGTCAACATTCCAGACTCTCCCACCCGAATGCCCCATGAATGCAACAAAACTCACTCCATCCTTGAAAAAAGTCTTGAGCGTTTGCTTGTACTCGCCGTCCACAATCCCAGCAGTGGATTTGAACACGCGTAAGGGAGTTCCGCCGAGCGGCGGAGGGTTGATGTAGCTGGCGATTGAACTCTCAGCCAGGTTGTTGAAGCCGGACTGCTCGACCGGCGTTACGCCACCCGTGATGTACAGAAATTTCTTGTTCCATTCTCCAAGAGCGTAGTTGTCGTAGGCGATGATCTTGTTCACCACGATCTGCGCGTTCGCGGCATCTTCCGCCGGAATTCTTCCGACATACATCGATGGAATGAACGAGACGGTGCTGTCAAAACATGTGAACCAGTTGTCAGCGGGCGGAAATCCGTATGCCGGGACAAAATCCTTCTTGATGGAGTTCGACGAATACTTGTGATGATCGACGCTTGCATCACCCATAAAAAGAAGAGACGACGGCGCAGGCGCAGCCCAGTTGTTTCTTGCATACAGCAAGAACGTTTTGAGCTTCGTCGCGTTCTTCACTCCATAATTGAATTCGTCATAAATGTCATCGACATCAATAACGACGGACCGAACGCCATTCACCGAGTTGCGATGGGCAGCGAGTTGGTTGGCCTGGCTGCGGAAATTCTTGTGCGTGATAACAATGTAGTCTGCACCCGCGGGTAATTGACGTATGTTTGTGAACGACTTCTGAATGAGCGAAGCGACCGGATTCTGAGTTGGTATGCCGACTGCAACGTACGTTTTTGGGATCGAGATTGAATCCCGAAAGGCAATCGCAAATCCCTGAGCCGAATCGCCGGTCACAGTCGTATTTGTGATCACCCTGTTTGAGGTAAGGTCATAGACCTCGATTTGCGGACCGGAGAATCCGGAAACGGCAAAGGCCGCGACGCTTCCCGTTGGTGAAGCCGGGGTATGAAACAGCAGCTGGTTGTTTGTTGCACGGAGTATTCGAGAGTAGTCCAGTTCAAACCAATCGAGGTAGAAAGTGTTCGCGGGCGCTCCCGTCTCAATGTTCTTCACACGAAAGACATTGGTCCCCACTTTCAGCCATGATGCCGGAATTGATGCACTGAATACACCTCCTTGTCGTTCTCCAAATGCATAATCGCCGGCGAGAGAATCGTTGATCCAAACTCTTGCAATGTGGGCTGCAGGAGGAGATCCAGAGTAACCGGTACCCCACAGTCGTGCCCGGACGAATGCAGCCGAGTTCGAGCGGTCGATGGAATCAAGAGAGAAATCGAAATCGACCTGAGCATTCGCGTTAAACCACTGCCAGTACCAATCCTCACCTGGAACCGTGCCATTGTCGATTGATTCGGATGTAGTTGCCCCAGCGAAGTAAGATCGATTTTGCTCCACGTGCAACGTTTGCCTGGACGACAACGTGCTGAGTGTCGGGACACCGGAAGAAGACGACGTGTCGAATCGTGTGCCTGCAGGTCCACCCCAGGTCAACCAATATGCGCTTGTGTCCGTGTAGTAGTCAACATAGCTCGAGTCGCCATAGTTCTTGAAAGCGTAGAATTCAACCGTCGTGTCCTGGCGTACCACAATCGGCACGTGATGGCCCTTGTGGAATAGTTTGAGAGACGCAAGGTCTATCCCTGACAAATTCGCGCCGGCCGCCTCCATCTCTGCGCGGGTTATCCTATACCATCCATCAGATGCAATCCCGGCTTTGAGGTAGGGTTTTTCCGTTTCAAACCATATTGATGAAGAATCAACAAGGTCGGGTCGAGTCGGAGCGATCCGCCAGATTTTTGCCTGCTCGTAGTTCAGCAGAAGCGTCTTGTACGTTTCTTCAAAATGTGGATCACGTGGTGCGACCGATCGTGATGTCGCAATCTTCTCACCACGGAGGCGCACCCGAAGTGTTGCGCGCGTGAGTTTTCGCAATGTTTGAGTATGAGGATTGTATTGATACGGGCGTAGGCGAATGGTGGTCACACGTTGTTGCCGAAGTGTGAACGGCGACTGGACTTCGATCTGCGTTGCAGGAAAAAAGGCGTTTGCAGCATAGGCGAGTTCATCGCGCTGGAAAACCTCTACGGCTTCATGCTCTTCCGTGAGATCATACGTCGGATGCGGCGCAACATTTGTATTTTCAAAAACTTGATATTCGGGATTCTCCACCTCAACCGAGATGCTCGCATCCTGCGGAATTCCCAGAGAGAATGCTTCCGCAGGCAACGCGGGCATGCCGGGCCGCTCATCGTCGCCATTCGTTAACGTCGGCTCAACAAATCGAATGAAATGTTTTCCCTCAACTGTTATCGTCGTGAAAGCACGTTCACGAGGAACGCATTCGATCTCCCATTGTCCCTCGTCTTGACGAACAAGCTTGAACGAATGCTGGCCACCCGGAGCCACCATCGGTAACACAGCCCCGATGAACAGCCCCCCCAAGAGACTCCGTGCAATCCTCATCGTTTCAGTCTTCGTGAAATCGATTAAACCAGAATCTTGATAATTAATGAAGGATTTCAGATAAGGTATCGTTTCCATAAACGTGAAGGCTCCTGAAAGAAT
>CAYJNF010000231.1:0-6288 GCA_964370915.1 uncultured Chitinophagales bacterium | reverse complement strand
GGCCGATGGGAACGAACACCGTGTACGCGATTGAAGCGCTGAGCGCGACAACTGCTTTCACGACGACAAGTCCAACCGCGGGAACATACATCTTCCGCACAACAAACGGCGGGACGTCGTGGGATACCGTGTACGCGCAACCGGGTGGCTTCCTCGACGCAATCAAGATGTACGACGCGTCGAACGGTATCGCGATTGGCGATCCGGTTGGGGGCATGTGGACGATTCTCAAGACCACGAACGGCGGCTCCACCTGGGCGCGCATCGCGACAGAGCCAGCACAGGTAGGCACGGAGGCCGGCTACAACACATCGATGTCGACTTTCGGCACAACGCATGTGTGGTTCGGCACCGACAACAGCCGCGTCTACTACACCACCAATGGAGGCACCACGTGGAACTTCACAGCGACCGCGTTCAGTGCAAGCGTTGGCGTCGGGTTCCTTGACGCCAACTACGGCGTCGCAGGAGGAAGCAGCAGCAACAACGCGGCAGCGCGATCGACGAACGGCGGTGCAGCGTGGGTTCCCGTCACGATGCCGGGATCGGGTTCGATTTATGGAATCATCGGCAGAGGAATGGATTTCTGGGCGGGACGAGGCACGCTGGTGCTTCACAGCGGCAACCGCGGTGTCACGTGGGACACGTCGTACGCAACAAACATCGGCGCGTACAGGCATCTTGATTTCGCGTGGCAAGGGACCAATGTGTACGGATGGGCCGCGACAGCAACAGGTGGCATCGCGTATTTTGTTGGGACACTGACGGATGTCGATGATACGCCGCATGAAGGGATGCCGCAGACGTTTGCGCTGCAGCAGAACTATCCAAACCCGTTTAACCCGACAACAACAATTCGCTACGCGTTGCCGGAGATGGCGCGGGTGAACTTGAGCATCTACAACGTGCTTGGCCAGCGTGTTGCAGAGTTGACAAACGAACCGCAGAATGCCGGATACTACAGTGTGATCTGGGATGGTCGCAACCAGTCTGGCAGTCAGGTCGCTACAGGGGTCTACTTCTATCGCATCGAAGCAACACCATCGAGCGGTGGCGCACCGTTCGTCAATTTGAAGAAGGCTCTGCTGTTGAAGTAAAGTTGACGAGGCTAAGCCACACACAGACAGTTAAGGTGGAAGCCAGACTGTTAAGGTGGAAGCGTCTCGAGAAAGTTCAAGGCCCTGCCCATTTTGTGGACAGGGTCTTGTTGTTCTATGGAGAGTTTAAGTCTGTCAACGCAACACTGTTGGGAATGGAAGAATTCTGAGTGAATCAGGATCATGGATTCTTCACATCTGAACAGCGATGTTCAGAATGACACCATCATTTTTGATCGAGTGAAAATGATCAGCTTTCTTTTATTGCTTGCTTGATAATTGAAAGCCCGAGATCAATCTCTTCCTTCGTCACATTCAACGGTGGACGGAAGCGAATGGACAATTCGCCGCTCGACAGAATGATGAGTCCCTTCTGCATGCTCAGCGTGCGAATCTTTGTCCGTCGTTCTGGCGTAACAACATCGAACGCGGCATAGAGACCAAGCCCACGGGGATTTGAGACTACAGACGGAAATTCGGCAGCCAGGTTTTGCAATCCGCTGACGAGATACTCACCTACAACCCGTGCGTTCTCAACAAGGTTCTCCTCTTCTATCACTTCGAGGTATCGTTGCGCCCTCACCATGTCAACGAGATTGCCGCCCCACGTTGAGTTGATGCGGCTCGGCACCTTGAACACATTCTCGGGCACTTCATCGATTTTCTTGCTGGAAAGGAATCCGCACACCTGCATCTTCTTCCCGAAGGCGATCATGTCCGGCTCAACAAAATGCTGATGCGCCCACATTTTCCCCGTCAAGCCGATTCCTGTCTGGACTTCGTCGATGATCAGCATGGCATCGTTCTCGGTGGAGAGCTGTCGCAATGCCGCGAAGAATTCGGGACGGAAATGATTGTCGCCGCCCTCTCCCTGCACCGTCTCGATGATGATCGCCGCGATGTCATCCTGATTGTTCTTGAATGCATCCTTGATCTGGTTGATGGCGATTTCCTCTTCACGAATCACACGGCCAAGATTTTCTCCGTTCAACGGAAACGTGATTTTGGGATTGAGAATGCGCGGCCATTTAAACTTCGGATACAGGTCCGTCTTCACCGGATCCGTGTTGGTTAACGAGAGTGTGTATCCCGTGCGACCATGGAAGCATTGCTTGAAGTGAATGACTTGGGTTCCGCGTTCAGTCTTGTATCCTTTGCTGAAGTTCTTTCGAACCTTCCAATCGAACGCTGCCTTGAGTGCGTTCTCGATGCCGAGTGCGCCGCCTTCAATAAAGAACGCATACGGCAGGTACGACGGCATCGCCACCCGGGCAAACACTTCAAGAAATTCAGCTTGCTCGGTTGTGTAGATGTCGGAGTTGGAGGGCTTGTTGACTGCGACGTAGGCAAGCTTTTCGAGAAACTCCGGCGTCGTCATCTTCGGATGATTCATGCCGAGTGGCGAGGAAGCGACAAACGTAAAGAAGTCCAGGTACCGTTTGCCATCCTTGGCATCAACGATGTATGATCCCTGGCTCTTCTTGAGGTCGACGACAATGTCGAATCCGTCGACCAGCATGTGTTTTGCGAGCGTTGGAAGCACGCGATCGGCGGGAATGCTATTCCTCGACGAAGTCATAATTGCGACTGACATACTGAATTCTCCTTTTCAAAAAATGACATGAATACGAAGTGGTTATGTATACCGTCATGCGACGGCACCACTTCGTACTCAGAAGAATTCGTTATGCTCGTAGAGGCAAATCAATATGGCTTCGTGATTTCGCATGGGTGCAATCTACACTCTTAGTAGTTATCAATTTGTGCGCGTTGCAACCCGCCGCTATAATCGATGTAGATCGTCTTCCATTCTGAGAAGAAATCGTACACCGCCCAGCCCCCTTCGCGATGGCCGTTGCCGGTCTGCTTAACGCCGCCAAAAGGCATATGTGCTTCAGCGCCGATCGTGGGGGCATTGATGTAGGTAATGCCCGCCTTAATGTCCCGGATGGCACGGAATGCACCGTTCACGTCACGTGTGTACAATGATGAAGACAATCCATAGATCGTATCATTGAGGATCTGAATGGAATCGTCGAGTGACTTTGCCTTAAGCACGGAAAGCACCGGGCCAAAGATCTCTTCCTTCGCAATGCGATGGTCAGGCTTCACGCTGGTAAACACCGTTGGCTTGTAGAACCAACCCTTGTTGAGATTCGAGTCCTTCGGAATCTCGCCACCCGCAACGAGTTTTGCTCCCTGCTCGAGTCCAATATCGACGTAGGATTGCACCGTCTTGCGTTGATCTTCATTCACGCACGGCCCGACATCGACGCCTTTCTTCAAGCCGTCTCCAAGTTTCAGCTTCTCGACGCGCTTCACAAGCATCTTCACAAATTCATCATGAATTGTTTCGTGAAGAATCAACCGGCTCGTTGCTGTACAACGCTGCCCGGTTGTTCCGAACGCGCCCCACAGAACGCCTTCGAGCGCAAGCTCCATGTCGGCATCCGGCATGACGATCTGTGCGTTCTTGCCGCCGAGTTCGAGCGACACGCGCTTGAGCGTTTCACTTGCCATTGCTGAGATTCTTTTTCCAACTCCAGTCGATCCTGTGAAGCTCACGAGGTCGACATCGGGGTGCCCAACAATGGCATTGCCGACTTCTCCCCCGCCGCCGTGGACGATGTTCACGACACCTTCCGGCACACCGGCCTCAATCAGGATTTCTACGAGCGAAGTTGCCGTTGCCGGAGTATCGGATGCCGGTTTGAACACAATGGTGTTGCCACAAAGCAATGCCGGGAATATTTTCCATGTCGGGATTGCCATGGGGAAGTTCCACGGCGTTACGATGCCGGCAACACCTATCGGAACACGGATTGCCATATTGAATTTGTTCGACAGTTCTGACGGGACAGTGTGCCCAAACAATCTGCGACCTTCGGTTCCTGCATAGTACGCCGTGTCGATTCCCTCCTGAACGTCACCGCGCGTCTCCGCGAGAACTTTTCCCATTTCTTTCGTCATCTGCCGCGCCAATTCTTCTTTCTTCGCGACCATGATATCGCCAACCTTTCGCAGGATGTCGCCGCGTTTTGGCGCGGGCGTCAGGCGCCATGACTCAAATGCCTTGCGCGCAGCCTTGACGGCTTCATTGACGTCTTCCTTGCCGGATTTCGGAAAGATACCAACCACTTCGTCCCAGTTTGCGGGATTGCGGTTTTCAAATGTTTGTCCCGCCTTCGCGTCTACCCATTTGCCGTTTATGAAATTCCTGAATTTTTTTGCCATTGAGTGTCCCTTTGTCCTTATCTTTCTTTGTAGATCTTGCTTCGATGTAAAATCTGTCTGACAGTTATTAATCGGTCCGAGTGTGAAATAAGATAGACAACTCGAAAATCGCCAACTCGCAGTTTATAATGATGCCTGTACTCTTTCCCCTTAAGCGCTTGATGTTTCATCCCACTTGCCTTCAATGCCATTTCTTCAATCTTGCGCTGAATCCTACCAAGTATTGCTCTATCAATTCCTTTCGTCTGCTCTTCGATGGAGCCTTCATACATGATAGAGTAACCGTTCATTTGAGAACTCTCGACCAAAACTCCTTGTGGCTTAGAAGTCGTTTTTTGTCAATAGGTTTCTTAAGACGCTTTGCAACTTCTGGCCGCAACTCCAGTCCTTCGTCAGGATCGAACAGAAACTCTTCAAGTGCCAATTCTATGAGTCGGGACTTTGACTTGTCCTCTTCTCTTGAAACCTTCGCCAACCGACGGGCGACCCTCTCGTTCACTCTCGCTGTTACGGTCTTTGCCATGGTTCATGCTCCACAATTATACAAGTCCAACCCGCTCGAAGATGTAATCCACATTCCGGATGCTCTTTTTCAGATCAAAGAGTTCTTCAATCTGTGTACGATTGAGCACACGCAGAATCTCCTCGTTGGCAAGGAGCAATTCCTTGAAGCTTTTGCCCGACTGCCACACATCCATTGCCGACGATTGCACGACGCGGTATGCATCTTCGCGCTTCATTTCCTTTTTCGTAAGAGCAAGCAAAACGGATTGCGAGAATATCAACCCGTGCGTTCGCTCAAGATTCTTCATCATGTTGTCGGGATAGACAAGCAGCTTGTCCAGCACATCGATCATAATGCTCAACATATAGTCGAGCAGAATGCAGCTATCAGGAATCACGACGCGTTCCACCGACGAGTGCGTAATATCCCGTTCATGCCAGAGAGCAACGTTTTCCATTGCAGCGAGCGCGTTACCGCGCAAGACACGCGACAATCCGGCTATCCGCTCACACGTGATCGGATTACGTTTATGCGGCATCGCCGATGAACCTTTTTGTCCCTTCGAAAAATACTCTTCTGCTTCCAGCACTTCGGTCTTCTGCAGATGGCGGATCTCGGTGGCAAACTTCTCCAGTGAACTGCCAATCACTGCCAGCACCGACATGAATTCGGCATGTCGGTCTCGCTGAAGAATTTGTGTAGACACTGGCGCCGGGTTCAGTCCTAACTTCTCGCACACGAATTCCTCAACCTTCGGGCTGAGATGTTCAAATGTTCCCACGGCACCTGAGATCTGGCCGACAGAAATTCGCCCGATTGCCGATTGCAGCCGAGCAATGTTGCGTCTGGTCTCATCATACCACAGAGCGAGTTTCAGTCCGAATGTCGTCGGCTCCGCATGAATGCCATGCGTTCTGCCGACCATAATCGTGTGTTTGAATTCCTTCGCACGGCGGGACAGAACCTCTGCCAGCAGGTTCAGATCCTCAAGCAGCAATTCGCCGGATTGTTTCATTTGCACAGCGAGACACGTATCGAGTACATCCGATGATGTCATGCCGAGATGCATGAACCGCGCTTCGGGTCCAATGTATTGGCCAACGTTGGTAAGAAACGCGATAACATCATGTTTCACTTCGCGCTCGATCTCATCGATGCGTGCAACGTCAAATGCTGCCTTCTCCCTCATCACACGAACTGCTTCCTTTGGCACAACACCAAGCTCAGCCTGTGCCTCTGACGCAAGCAACTCGATCTCAAGCCAGATTCTGAACTTGTTTTCGTCTTCCCATATGTTGCCCATTGCAGGGCGTGTGTACCGCGCGATCATGTTTGCAAAGGATTATGGAGAGGGGACGTAACGAGGCGAACATGTGTTTCTTTCGCCTCATCAATGTAAGAAAAAGGGGGCTGAAAAGGAATTGAGTCTGTGATTGAATGCAGCGCGCGCTA
>CAYJNF010000230.1:0-6361 GCA_964370915.1 uncultured Chitinophagales bacterium | reverse complement strand
CCACGGCCTCGAGCTCGCCGCAAGACGTTGACGCCAAGGCATACTCAGTACTGAGCACGGGCCTGACGCGGACCAGCTCGTCGGGTAGTGCCTTTAGCCAACTTAGCAACGTGGCAAACTGTCGACTGAGGTTCATGGCTGGCATGACCAACTCGATCAGGTCCGCGGCTCGCGCGAAATCCTCGGCGGCCAGCGCGTGGCGGATGGCATCCGAAGGCAGACCATTGTGCTCATACCACTCGCTCGCGCGTCTGTGCAATTCGTCCACACCCCCCTTTTCTTTCCCTGTAGATAAGGTGCTGCTTCGCTGTAGTCGTTGCCGCAGTAAATCTGCAAAGAGATGGTGATAGCGGAACCAATGTCGCTCATTGTCCAGGGGGACGATGAACAGGTTGGCTTGTTCGAGATATTCCAGGGTTTCCTGTCCGGAACCAGAAGGGGCAAGTAGTACGGCATCACAAAGAGAACCGCACATGCGGTCGAGAATTGAAGTGCGCAGCAGGAAAGTCTGGATGCTTTCGGACTGCTGTTGCAAAACCTCTTCGATCAGATAGTCGAGCACGAAATGGTGGCTGCCGGTGAAAGATTTGATGAAGCTGGTGGCGTCTTGATGTCTCTGCATTGAAATCACGGCTAATTGCAGTCCGGCAATCCAACCTTCGGTGCGGGCTTCCAGAACGGTGATGTTTTCGGTTGAGAGGTTTAAGCCCATCGCTTGGTTGAGAAATTCGGCGGCTTCGGCGGGGGTAAACCGCAAGTCGGCGGCGCGCAGTTCGGTCAATTGGTCCCGGACGCGTAACCGGGACAGGGGTAGATGCGGATCCTCCCGGGAGGCAATGACCAGGTGCATCGGTGGGGGCAGGTGCTCAAGCAGAAAGGTGAGGGCATTGTCAACCGGTTTGGAATCAATAACGTGGTAGTCGTCAAGGACGAGGATGAACTGGTTTGGGATAGTGTTGATTTCATTGATCAGGGAAGTCAAAATCGATTCAATGGCTGGTGGTTGAGGGAATTGAAGAATGCTCAACAACCCTTCTCCAAATTTGGCAGTAATCCCTTCGACTTCGTCCTGGGCAAGCGTCTGCAGAGCAGCGATAAGGTAAGTCAGAAACCGGGTGGGGTCGTTATCGCCTTCATCCAGCGACAGCCAGGCGACCGGTCGCCCGCAACCGGCGATCCATTCGCTGACCAGCGTGGTTTTACCAAAGCCGGCGGGAGCAGAGATAAGGGTCAGCTTGCGGCCCGAAGAGAGACCCTCGTTCAGCCGTTCGATCAGCCGGGGGCGGAGGACAACTTTGGGTCGAGGTGGAGGGATATAAAGTTTCGTGGCTAGAATTGATGTAGACATTGATCAATTATAAGGGACACACCCAAAAATTCAAAAAGCGGCAAAACCTAACGTCCCACATAATCCGACCGGCGCGGTGCTCGGACTGAAACCAACATCGCGGCGGTGTTTCTTTGGCTTTGGCGGCGTCCCCGGAGGCGTGGAGCACCGGGTAGGTCTCAAGTATTCATGGCGATTGCGTGGCCTCACATTCCAATCACCAGCCGAGCGGTAAATGTAATTGGGAAACATTGTGTTCCCTTGAGATCACATTGTGAATGCGATATTCGGACGACTGTTTATAATGGACCCATAAATTCGGACACTCAAGGCGGGCAAATTAAGGTAGAATACCCGTCATGCGAAAACACTATTCCGACACGTTCAAAGCCGAGGTCGCACTCGAGCTCTTGAAGGAAGAAAAGTCCGTTGCCCAGATTGCGTCGGAACGGCAGGTGCATCCGAACCTGCTCTATGAATGGAAGACCACCGCGCTCAAGGGCTTGGTCGCCTCCTTCCGTCCCGAGCACCAAGCCGCAACCGCGCTGAAAGCCAGTTACGAAAAGCGCCTGGACGAACTCTATGGTGAGATTGGCCGATTGACCACGCAAGTCACTTGGCTCAAAAAAAAATCTGGCATCGCACCTGACGCGCACTGAACGGCTGGTCTTGCTGGAGCGTGGCGCAGAGCGCACGCTGGCACTGACAACCCAAGCCGACTTGTTAAGCTTGAATCGTACGAGCTTGTATTATCAGCCGGTCGCACCGTCACCCGAAGAAATTGCGCTCAAGCATCGCATTGACGAGATCTACACGCGGTATCCGTTCTATGGGTCGCGCAAGATCGTCGTGGTGTTGCGACCCGAGTTCAGCGTCAATCGCAAAGCCGTGCAACGGCACATGCGCGAGATGGGGATTGCCGGCATGGGGCCCGGTCCTAACTTGAGCAAGCGGCGCGCTGAGCATCAAAGTTATCCGTATTTACTGCGGAATTTGAAGGTCACCCGCCCCAATCAGGTCTGGGGCATTGATATTACGTACATCCGCTTGCGCGCCGGCTGGCTGTATCTGGTGGCGGTGTTGGATTGGTTCTCGCGCTATGTGCTCAGTTGGGAACTCGATCAGACGCTCGAAATGCCGTTCGTCTTGGAGGCGGTGCAACGCGCGCTGGCGCAAGCGACGCCCGAAATCTGGAACAGCGATCAAGGCAGTCATTTCACGAGTTCCCAATACACGGACTTACTCCGCGCCGCGCAGGTTCAGATCAGCATGGACGGACGCGGGCGCGCCTTGGACAACATCTTTGTGGAGCGGTTGTGGCGCTCGGTCAAGTATGAAGAAGTGTACCTGTATGATTACGGCACGCCGCGCGAAGCGCGCCAAGGACTCACGCGCTACTTCGCGTTCTATGATCACGAACGTCCGCACCAAGCCTTGGCGTATCGCACGCCGGCGGACGTGTACTTTGGTAGACCGGGAAGACTGTCAATTTAACAACCTGGTTTGTGGATGAGGTGGACAACTCAAAACCAAGTTGCCCACCTCACCCACAAACCCTACTACTACGACAGCGGCTACGTCAGTCGCTGATCCCAATCAGAGAGGAGAAGGTTCCACCTTAAACTTGCTCCATTTTGTGTCTTGACAAAGGGGTCCACCTTAATGCTTCACACTGCACCTCCTCCGTACGTTCAGGGGACATCTCCGCGACCTGCCGGCGCTGGGACAGTGGCCGTCCCTGGCACTTGGTCGGGGCATTCGGCCCAGGTGGTTCATACAAGCAACTATTCTTGTCATTGTAGGCGTGCCCCTGCAACAGACCCGCCGCATGCCACTTCTTGACCGTTCCTTCGCCAATGTATAGGACTTGCACCACTTCGCCCACCGACAGCATCCCGGCTTCTCGCAACCGCACATAGCGGCTCTTCAATCCATGGGCACGCCGCACTTTGGCGACCAACGGCCGACGGAACATCCCGCCCTTACCCGGATGGAAACCGCCCTCATTCAAGAGCGTCGCGATCTGCCCATCCGTATAGTCGTTGAGCCAGGCATCAATCCGCTCCACCACTTCCGGGGGGGTTCTCCCACGTTTGCCAGCTCGGTCGCGCCAAGGGGATATTCAGCGTCTGCGTCGCGCCGCCTCGGAATCGCACCTGTGCCGTGATCTCGTGGCTCTTGATCAAGGTCACGTCTTCGATCAGCAGTCGCACCAGCCGCTTGCGATCATGATCGGTCGTGTGCGGATCGTGCCACACCCGCGGCAAGTCGTGGGTCAAAGCCATCACTTGCGACCGCACTTCCTCGTTCACCAACAACCGCTCCCGCTCGCGCTGGTGCTCCTGCTCTTCCTGGGCGGCTTGCAGCGCACGTAACGCGGTATTCCACTCCGCTTCCAGCGAGGCCGCGACCAGACGATTGTTCGGGTCGACCCGCCGATAGCGTTGGCCAGCCAAGTCCGCCTCATAGTGGGCGCGGGTCACCTGTTGGGCGCGCAGGGTGTCGGCTTCGTCTTGGCGGGCAGCCAACTCCCGCTGCACCGCCAAGGTTACCTCCACTTCGAGCGGGTTCAGGCGGGTCAGCAGTAACTCGGCCATGGCCGCATCGATCCCTTGCCCAGGCAGGTGTTGGCAGACCGGCATCGCCAGATCGACGTGGGCGCGTTGGCAGACATAGTCGGGATACACCTGCCCCTGGCGCACATGATAGCGCACGGTCATGCGCTGGCCACACACGCCGCAAATGACCAGGCCTTGCAACAAGGCCGGCCCTTCGCGGGGCGGGCTCTGGCGGCGCTCGACCCCGTGCGCTTGTGCCCCGGCGCGCAGCCGACGTTGGTTCGCTTCGTATTCGTCCCACGTCAGGTAGCCTTCGTGCAGGTTGGGAATTAACACCAGCCACTCCTCACGCGGTAATTGCTGGGTCCGCGGTTTGCCGTCGGGCCAGAGGCGCGTGCGACTGCGCCCATAGAAGAACGCGCCCGCATAGCGCGGGTTGTGCAACACTTGCAACACCCGCGAGAGGCTCGCTTCCTCCCACAGCAACTCCCCTTTGCGTGAACCGGTCCGCACGCGGCAGGGAAACTTCAGACCCGCACTCCGAAAGTGCTGGACCGTCGCATGGGCCGCCCCGGTCCGCCGGAAGGTCGCGAAGAGCAGTTTCAGCGCCTGTTGGACTTGCTGGTCGGGATCCAGCCGCACATGCCCCGCTTCATCGTAGACGAAGCCCACCGGCAAGGGACTCGCCAATTCCCCGCGCCGCGCCTTGCTCAGAATCCCCCCGCGCAGGCGCGCCCGCAGAAAGTGGAGTTCCGCCTCCGAGAGCGTGCCTTTCATGCCTAACAACAAGCGGTCATTGAAGTCGTTGCAATCGTAGAGGCCATCTTCATCCAGGATCAGCGTGTCCGTCAGGGCGCACAATTCCAACAGGCGTTGCCAGTCCGCCGAGTTGCGCGCCAGCCGGGAGACTTCCAGCCCCAACACGACACCCGCCTTGCCCAGGCTGACCTCCGTGACCAGCTGTTGAAATCCTTCCCGGTCGACCGCCGAGCCACCCGAGTGGCCCAGGTCACAGTCGATGACATGCACTCGCTCGAGTGGCCAACCCAGGGCCACCGCCCGCTGCTTGAGGGCGTATTGCCGCTGAGTGCTCTCGGTGTTTTGCAGCACTTGGTGCAGCGTCGACGGGCGGACGTAGAGATAGCCGTCGCGTTGCAAATGGACCGCCGTCACTTTCGTGGAGGTGGTGCGCAGAAGCGCACTCAGGGCTTCATGATCTTCGGCCATTCCTCTGCTCCTTTCGGTCCCCCAGGATCAAGTCAGTTAACACCCCAATCAAGTCGCGGTCGGGCGGCGGAACCACGGCCGACGCGTCGGGCCGTGCGTTCCCGGAGACGGGACTCTCGGTCAGACTCGCCGACTCACGGGTCAGCCAGGCCGCCAGACCTTGCCGCTCAATGAAACCCCGTTCCAGATCGCCGCGGCTCGTCGGGCTCTGAGGCTCCAAGGCGTGGCGGCGCAGGGCTTCGTAGCGACTTTGCGTCTCGGACGCCGAGCTCACGGCGGCGGTGGGAGACGCGGCCGGCGTTGCACGGAGGCTCAGACTTTTTTTCGCTGCCGGGCGAGCGCCCGCTCGATCGTGCGCAAATGGACTGACCGTCCAAACTGTTGCGCCACGCGCGGCGGCACCTCCACCATCCGCAAGGCCGGTTCGGCTTCCAGAAGACGCAGGACGAACGCCACGACGTCGTCGGAGAGCTTGTGTGCCCGCTGGGGTCCTTTGGGTTGAGGTAACAACCCGGCCAGCCCGGCCGCCTCGAAGCGCTGGCGCAGGTGATACAGCGTCACACGGGAGAAACCAAAAACCGCGGTCGTGGCTCCCACCGGCTGACCTTCGACCATGACCCGACGCAGCATTTCGTATTTGACTTGGACCAGATCGCGCGCATCGAAGAAGGGATACGTCTGAAACAGCGCATCCGTGACCTGCTCGGGATGCGGGTTGAGGGTAGCGTGTGCGCGCAGGACCTCGCATTTGGGATCGGACCGCGCCTTCGTGCGCATCAAGACCTCTCTGTCTAGAATCTCCTCGCCACCGAGATGCCTGGATGACTACACTCATTATCCGACCGTCTGGGCGCTTGTCAATCCCTCGCGAGCATTTTCCCGACAAAATAGGCTTAACCGGGACGGCAAAATGCACTTTACACCTCCGCGGCTTCCGTGAGCGACGCCAGCAAGTGCGCGAGTTCTACCAAGTCGGTCACCCGAAAAGCGGCGCGCCCGGCTGACAGGCCGACAAAGGGGTCCACCGGCACGAGACTGGTCCACGCCATCGGCAAAGAACGCAGGTCCCCGGCCGCGTCATGGTAATACACGCGCTCTTCGCCCCAGTTGCGGTGAACGGTCACCAGCACGAAGACCTGTCCAAACAGAGGATGAAAGGGATGCGTGACCTGGAAAGTTTCGGCTGCACCGTTCCATTGAGGTGTAGTCCGCGCTGTAGACCAAAGGCAAACAGGAACGGTTCTTGGGC
>CAYJNF010000229.1:0-6394 GCA_964370915.1 uncultured Chitinophagales bacterium | reverse complement strand
GTCGTCAACATTGAGATCGACCCAACATTGCGGCGCATGGACTGAAATCTGAAGGCCACTTCCTGCCCGCTTGATCCCGGCGACTCTGCCGACTTCTTGTATGATTCCCGTGAACATGATTCAGCTTCCCGATAAGTGAATCAGAATATCATCCCCAACTTTTTTGGTCGTAGCAGCGGAGAAATGAAGGCCACGCCCCGCATCGATTCTGATTTGTTGTGTGAACGCCGGTATGCCATGACCAAAGATCTTCGGGGCAATGAACAGACTCAATTCGTCGATCAGTTCAGCTTCGACAAACTCGCTGAAAACATGGCTTCCACCTTCGACAAGCACCGAACCGATATTCAATGCGTACAGGGCTTTCAGAATCTCCTGAACGGCAATTGAACTTTTTCGTGATGGAAACTCGACTACACGCGTTCCCGTTCGACGCAACAACTCGACCTTCCGTGGTTGAGTTGCAGCAGCTTTCGAGGTCGTACAAACGATTACCGCTCTCGCTTTCGCCATTCCGAAGACGCGCTCGTTCCCGGACACCCCGAGTTGCCCGTCGAGTACGACCACGGCCGGGTTTCTCCCTTTCACAAATCTCACATCAAGTCGAGGATTATCGTCAAGGATGGTCCGGGCACCGACAAGAACAGCATCATACTCTGTGCGCCATGCGTGAACCTGCGTCAAAGACTCTTTCGATGTGATGTACCGACGAGTGCGGGCGCTCGATCCTCCGGACGAAATTCTGCCGTCAATTGTCTGGGCGATCTTTACATGAACATAAGGCATCCTCGCAACAATATGCTTCACAAAAAAGCGATTGAGCTCCCTCGCCTCCTTTTCAAGAATTCCGACCTTGACGTCGACACCAGCAGAACGTAACACTGCTATTCCTTTGCCCGATACGATCGGGTTCGGATCTTTCATCGCAACGACAACTGCGGGAATCCCGCGCTGGATAAGGAGGTCAGTGCAGGGCGGTGTTTTTCCAATGTGAGAACACGGTTCGAGATTGACATACAGCGTGGTGTCGCGCGTGTCTCCCCGATAGGTGCGCAGGCATTCAACTTCCGCGTGAGCATATCCGAATCGCGAGTGATATCCGCGAGCAACGATTCTGCCCTTCCGAACAAGCACACATCCAACCATCGGGTTTGGACTCACGTATCCACTTCCACGCTCGGCGAGACTGAAACACTCTCGCATGAGAAATTCATCAGTCGGGTCTGATCGCATACGTACCTGCATTGAAATAAAAAAAGGACATGATGCCGAGGCAACTCATCCATGTCCCTTGCGCCGCAATCGTCTCAGTTCTTCGAGAGGATGACTTCCTTTCCTGACTTCGCGGATTTGTACACGGCATCCACAATTCTCATTCGCTGCACAGCTTCTTCGCCCGTTGAAACAACGGTATGCAAGCCCCGTACTGCTCCGATGAAATGGCTCAACTCATTTTCGTATGATCGCTTGAAGAAGTGTTGTGGAGATTCAAGTTTCGATGGAGCGAGATTCACGAGGTTGCCGTGCAATTCTTTGTTGATCCGCAACGGATTCAGGCTGGCCGTTCCTTGCCGCCCGTAGATATTACAGTAATACACGTCCTCACTCAGAAACGTTGACCAGCTGGCCTCGATGTCGAGCGTCATGCCATCTTTCATGTGGAGATGCACAATTGATGTATCCTCCACTTCCTTGGTCTTTTGTTGGAATGTTGAGGCAGTCACCCGCCTGACTTCCGGATAACCGAGCATCCAGAAAGCGAGATCAAACATCACAAGTCCGAGATCAAGAAACACTCCGCCGCCGGCTTTGGATTTCTTTGTAATCCACTGATTGTCATTCTCACGACGTCGAATCCAGCCCGATTTCGCGTACATCAGACTGCCAAGTTCACCGCCATCAACAAAGCTCTTCATGATCATCGTATCAGGCCGGAAGCGATGGTTCATCCCCACCATGAGTTTTCGCTTGTATTCCCTCGCCACGTCAGTCATGGCAACCGCCTCAGCAAAATGACGCGCGATCGGCTTCTCAACCAACACGTCCTTCCCTGCTTTCAAGGCCGGAATGGCGATGTCCTTGTGTGCGTCTGTGGATGTGCAAACTATGACTGCGTCAAACTCTTCATTCTTGAGGAGGAGATCAAAATCCGTATAGAATTTCTTGACGCCAAATTTCTCGGCAACAAGCCGTGCCCGTCCTTTGTCGCGATCACAGACGGCCACAATTTCGGCTTCGGGGAATTTTTTGAGAATGGGAAGGTGAACGATCTGCGCGATCCAGCCCAGACCAACAATGCTAACCCTGACTTTTTCCATGTGTGAGATTTCGTGAGATCAGTTTGCAATTGCTCCCACTGTTCTTGCGAGAACAGCGTGCTGTGAATGCAGGAATTCAGATGCAACGTCAGCTATCCCCTGTGCATCCAACTTCACATCTCGATACAATTCATCAGGAGTACCATGATCAACAAAGCGATCCGGAATGCCGTGGATTCTCAACGTGATGTGCTTGTGCCCCTTCGCCGCCAATACCTCGGACACCGCACTGCCAAAGCCGCCGACGCGCGAATTGTCTTCGACAGTCAGAAGATACTCAAACCTGTTCGCAAGCTCCCCGATCAGGTCTGCATCTATGGGTTTCACAAATCGCATGTTTACCACTTCGGCTTCGATGCCTTCCTTCTCGAGAATCTGCGCCGCCTTCAGTGCATGCTGAACCATCAACCCGATCGCGAGTATGGCAATGTGCCGGCCGGGTTTTACGATCTCACCTTTGCCAATGGGAACAAGGTCAAATCCTGGCATCAAGGGAACGCCTACGCCATTCCCGCGCGGATATCGGAGGGCAACAGGACCCTTTCCGTACGCAGTTGCAGTGTACAGCATGTCGCGCAATTCACTCTCATCCTTTGGCGCCATGACGACCATGTCAGGAATCATCCGAAGGTACGACAGGTCAAACGCTCCGTGGTGTGTTGGTCCATCGGCGCCCACCAATCCCCCCCGATCCAATGCAAAAATCACGTGCAGATGCTGGAGCGCGACATCGTGAATAATCTGATCGAACGCTCGTTGGAGAAACGTGGAGTAGATTGCTGCGATTGGAATGCAACCTTGCGTTGCCAACCCTGCGGCAAACGTCACGCCGTGTTGCTCGGCAATGCCAACATCGAAGAACCGCTGTGGCAATTCCTTCTGCAGGAAGTCCAGACCCGTACCGTCGGGCATTGCCGCTGTAATGCCGACAATGTTGGCGTTCTGATGCGCAAGTTCAACAACGGCTTTCCCGAACACTTTAGTGTACGAGGGTGGACCGTCGATCTTCTTGGGAGCTAAGCCGGTGACTTTGTCGAATGGCGTCACTCCATGGAGTCGCTGCACATCATCTTCCGCGGGCTTGTAGCCTTTCCCCTTCTGGGTCGTGACGTGCACCAGAATGGGTCCGGGATATTCTTTCACGTCCTTGAAGATCTCCACCAGTTGAGCCATGTTGTGCCCATTGATTGGCCCGAAGTATCTAAAACCAAGTGCTTCGAATAGCATACCCGGAGTAACGATTACCTTGACGCCTTCTTCAAGCCGGGCCGCAACGCGCCGGATTCGATCACCCCAGGCATCGAGTTTCCCCGTCAGTTCATACACATTGGACTTGAAGCGGTTGTAGGATGGGTTAGCAATGAGCTGCGTGAAGTAGTTCGATATTGCCCACACGTTCGGGGCAATGGACATGTTATTGTCGTTGAGTACAACAATAAAATCCTTTTTCAAGATTCCCGCATTGTTCATTCCCTCATACACCATACCTCCGGTCATTGAGCCGTCACCAACTATTGCTACGACGTCGTAGTTCTCGTGGTTGAAATCCCGCGCGGCCACCATACCCAGCGCAGCCGATATTGCGGTGCTCGCATGACCTGCCCCAAACGTGTCGAATTCGCTTTCCGACCGCTTCAAAAAACCGCTCAATCCTTTGTACTGCCGAATTGTATGAAGACGATCCTTCCGGCCTGTAACGATTTTGTGCGGATAGGCCTGGTGGCCAACGTCCCACACGAGCTTATCCGTTGGCGTGTTGAAGACATGATGCAATGCAACCGTTAACTCAACCGAACCCAGACCTGCACCAAGATGTCCCCCCGTTTTTGAGACTATGTCGATCAGGTACGTTCGAACGTCATCCGCGAGCGCCTTCAATTCTGGAATTGTAAAATTCCGAAAATCGGCGGGCACGTTCACGCGGTCAAGCATTGTGTACAAGTGATCCTTCATCTCAAAAACTCATCCTTCCTGGAATCCATTTCCTTCTCATCATCGAAACTACTGTCATCATCAACCAGACGAAAGTTACCCTCCATATCCTTGGAAAGTTTCTTCAGTCGCAGCTCCGCCTGTGTCAGTTTTGCGATACACGCTTTCGACAACTCCAACCCTTCCTCATATATCTTCAGAGCCTCGTCCAATGGAACGGAGCCTTGCTCCAGTTCGCCAACAATCTGTTCCAGCCGACGCAGAGATTGTTCAAATGTAGGCTTGCTATCTTTCTTTGCAGACATCAATTGACCTTTGACAGAACTTTTCCATCGTGGAATGTGATCTCGATGTTGTCTCCATGAGCCACGTCCTTTTTCGAACCGGCAACACGTCCGTTCTTCCGGACAATTGTGTACCCTCGTTGCAGAACCGACTGAGGATCCAAAGCTGCAAGTTGACCGCGGAGAGACTGCGCATGAGCGTGTAAGAGTGAAAGCTTGTGAGTCACCGCAGCCGTCATGCTGCGTTCAAGTTCGTCCACGCGCTGATCGTATTGCCGAAGGGTATCAATAGGCCTGTTAAATGAGTAGCTACGCAGGAGATTTCGAATTCGATCTTTGCCCGACTCGAGCAAATCCAGCGTGCTTTGGTAGCTATGATACCAATAATTGCGTACAGTATCAAGGAGAGCCGATTTGTCCGGAACAACAAGTTGGGCGGCTGCAGTCGGCGTTGGTGCGCGCAAATCGGCAACAAAATCAGAAATGGTGAAGTCTACCTCGTGGCCCACTGCACTGACAACCGGAATTTTTGATTTGAATATCGCGCGGGCGACAACTTCCTCATTGAACGCCCAGAGATCTTCCAGCGAGCCTCCGCCTCGGGCAATAATTATCACATCGACGCGACCGAACTTGTTGAAGTCGTCCAATGCGCGGGCAATTTCCTTCCCAGCACCAACTCCCTGAACCTGAACCGGAAGCAAAACGATTTCAACGGCCGGGAATCGCTTCTGAAATACATGCAACATGTCATGTAAAGCCGCTCCGGTTTGGGAAGTTAGTATCCCTATGCTCACGGGATATCTTGGCAACGGCTTCTTGAACTCTTTATCGAACAGTCCCTCCTCTGCCAGTTTTCTTTTCAACTTCTCGAATGCAATTTGCAGCTCCCCCAGTCCCACAGGGCGCAGACTGGCGACATCAACCTGATAGATTCCTCTGGCCTCAAACAACGTAATCCTTCCGATCGCAATCACTTTCATTCCATCTTCCGGCGTGAACAACAATGACGGAGCACGACTTCGCCACATGACGGCAGAGATCATTGCGCCACTGTCTTTAAGACCAAAATAGATGTGACCCGAGGAATGGATTTTGAAGTTGGTCAGTTCCCCCTCGATGCTTACCGACGAATATCCGGCTTCGAGCGTGCGCTTGATGCGGCTCGTAACCTCTGAGACCGTTAGAACCCTTGGCCCGGAGTGTTCTTCGTACTGATCGAGCAATGAAAGTTGAGTACCCATCAAGAGAAATATCAAAAAATCGGAACTCATATCCAACGGCTATCTGAGTCTTTGCGTTACGTCAGTAATCTTTTTATTTTGCGGCACGATAATATGAAAGGTGACAATGAAACTTGATGTGCTGGCAATTGCCGCCCACCCTGATGACGCTGAACTGGCATGCGGCGGAACCATCATTAGGCTCGTGAAACTCGGCAAGCAGGTTGGTATTCTGGACCTAACACGGGGCGAGTTGGGAACGCGCGGTACCGAACAGATTCGCGAGATCGAGGCACGTGAGGCAACCAAGACGCTGGGTGTCCATGCGAGGGAGAACCTTGGTCTGCCCGATGGAAACATAGAAGTGAACCAAGCTAATAGGCTCAAAGTTATTGAAGTCATTAGGAGGTACCGACCAGAGATCATGTTCTTTCCACATTGGTTGGAGAGACATCCAGATCATGAACATGCCCACCAACTTTCTCGTGAAGCATGGTTCTATGCAGGCTTGGAGAAGATAATCACCATCCATGACGGTCAACCGCAAGAGCCATTCCGACCCCGAAGTTACTATCACTTCATGCAAACCTACGAATTTATTCCATCCTTCGTTGTCGACATCACGGATGAATATGAG
>CAYJNF010000228.1:0-6399 GCA_964370915.1 uncultured Chitinophagales bacterium | reverse complement strand
AAGGCAAAAATGATCTTGACACTCTGCTAAGACAAACCTATCTTCTTCGGGACGACAGTCGGCAGTATTCTTGCAGCAATGCTTTGCTTACAAAAAGGACGGATACAAGTTCATGCCCGAACAGGGGGAAAAGATCGAGCCGGATGAGAATGAAACGATTCTCGTTGTAGAAGACGAAGAAATGTTGAGAGAGCTCGTTCAGTCCATGCTCGAACTGAAGGGGTTCCGCATTCTCACTGCCTCCAACGGACTCGAAGCAATCGAAGTGTTCACGCGGGAGAAAGAGAAGATCGCGCTCGTGTTGACAGACCTGGGATTGCCGAAACTCGGGGGATGGGAGGCTTGTCAGCAGATGTTACGGATCAAGCCACAACTTCAAGTGGTGGTTGCAACGGGGTATCTCGAGCCGACGGCAAAACAAACGATGGCGGAAGGCGGAGTCAGAGAATTTGTGCCGAAACCGTATCTTGCAGAGGAATTGAGCGTTACGATCCGGGCGTTGCTCGACGAACGCAAAACCGCGTTGGACACAGACCTCAACTAGAAGCCTTGCTCGTCTTCACTCCACAATTCTGAATTCCTTTTCCTTCGGCCGCAGAACATCGTACATGCGTTCCAAAGCACGGTACGCATCCTGACTTCCACGCTGTCCGCTGCTGCGATACAATCGCGCCGCCTCGCCCCAGTTGCGCGGCACTCCGGCACTAGTCTCGTAGCAGTAGGCGAGCGCAAACTCGGCAAGCACCGATCCCGATTTCGCAGCCGCGGCGAGTGTAGCCACCGCCGGCGCGAGGTTCTTCCTGTTTCCGCGCACGGCGTTGATTGCCAGTCGCAGTTCCGCTTCACGATTGCCCGACCTTGCTGCCCGGCGCCACAGGTCCTCCGCCTTCTTCGGATTCTGTTTTACCCAGCGTCCGGAATTGTAGCAAAGCCCAAGCTCAACCATTCCCTGCGGAAAATTCTGCGTCACCGCCCGCTCAAGCATTTGCAATGCCTGTGTATCGGTCAATTGATGATCGAATCCAAGGGCGATGAGACCGGACCATACCACGAGCGCTTCGGGCTGGCCGGCACCAACACGTGATTTGAGAATCAGAAAAAAATCCTTTTGTTGAAGCAGATCGGCGAGCAGCCGCGCGGCACGCGGCGAATCGAGTCGAATCGCCCGAACGTAGTAGTACGCAGCGCGGACAACATCCTGCTCTCCGCCAAGTCCAACCTCATACCGGCGGGCCACAAGCGTAAGCGCCTCCGGACTTCCCATCTCCGCGGCACGCAACAATGCGGAAAGCCCGACAGAATCGACAAACACTCTTCCCGAACGGAATGATACAGGCTCGAATGCCGACGCCAATTGCTCACTGCCCGAGAGTGTGGCAGCCTTCATGCCGTCCGCCACCAGAACCGAATCCGGCGCTGCCTTCACCGTGTCATCAGAAAAATTGAGGAACATAAGTTGTATGGCCCCGCGCTGGAGGGTGGCGCTGGAATCGCTTTGCAACATTTCGGCCGGTGCCGGATCCGCAGTGCCAAACCCGCGACGTTCGAACTCTTTCAGAGATTCGCGCGCCGGCGCATATCCGGAATCCGCTGCAAGCTTCATCCACCGGTACGCCTCACCCGTATTCTTGGGCACAACCAGATTCTCCAGGTACAATTGTGCCAGGATGTACTGTCCCTCTTTGATGTTCTTTTCTGACACAATGCGGAAGTTGCGAAACGCCTCAAACGGATTCCACTCGGTTCCCCAACCGTTGAGCTGGAAAATGCCAAGATTGTACCGCGCAAGGAGATGGTCTTCGTTCGCAGCTTTCTCAGTCCAGTATGCTGCCTTCACGGTGTCCGCTTTGAACCCGCGGCCCGTCAGGTAGCGGATGCTCAGCTCGAACTGGGAAACCGGATCGCCTGCATTCGCTTCCTGCAAAACGCGGAATCCCTGCCACATCTGATACGTGACATCGGATTGCTCGAGCACGGGAGCGGTTGCAGGAGGACGATAGTTCTTGAAGACGGGGCTATTGGGATTTCGTAATGAGTCGCGCCGTACCTGCGCGGGCGAAGAATGGTGAATGACGAGAAGGCATGCCGCAAGAAAAAGAACCACGCGCGACACGCGCATGACGTTGGAGGAACTCATCAAGAGCGCTCTGGCAGGATGGTCAACAATCTGTTCATTACAACGATACCCGGTGTATCCAATACTCACTCTGCAACCTTCATAACGGTTCCAATCTACCAAAAACAAAACCCACATGCATTCGATGCACGCGGGTTTAACAAAACTTTAACAACAATGCTTACTCGTAGCGTAGCGCCTCAATGGGATCAAGTGTCGAGGCCTTCCACGCGGGATACACGCCAAAGACAATGCCGACAAGCGAACAGACAGCGAGGCCGATCGCAGCCCAATCCCATGGCATCACGGCCGGCCACTCGAGAAGAATGCTCACAACATTCCCGGCAAGCACGCCGAGCACAACGCCGAGTATCCCGCCAATCTCGCACAGAATAATTGCTTCCATGACGAACTGCGTGAGGATATGTTTTTTCTGTGCACCGATGGCTTTCCTGATGCCGATCTCACGCGTTCGCTCGGTGACCGAGACCAGCATGATGTTCATAATACCGATGCCTGCTGCGAGGAGAGCGATAGAGCTGATGAACAACACACCGAGTCGAACGTAGAGCGTGAATGAGTTGAATTGCGAAATGAGTGAGTCGTTTGAATAGTAGCCGAAATCGTCCGGCTCACCGGGCGGAACTTGCCGCGCCGTACGAAGCACCGAGCGGGTTTCTTCCAGGCATTCATCAAACACTTCGCGACTGCGCGCCCGGACGAGGATGTTCACACTCCGATTCTCTCTCCCGTACTTCTGAAAGAATGTCGTGATGGGAATGATCATAAAATTATTGTGTCCCTGTCCGAGTGCGCCACCCTTCGGAGCGAATACGCCAATCACCTTATACCAGGACCCGTCAACGCGAACTTCTTCCCCTACAGGACTCACTGAGGGAGGAAACAGCTTCTCGGCGACAGTCTGCCCGAGTATGACAACGTCTCTTGCATCCGAGATTTCCTGATCCGAGATGTTGCGGCCGATATCAATCTGCACATCGTTGGTAATATAGCCGTCGGCATTCTCGCCGCCGACACTGATGTTCGGGTTGGTCTTCTCTCCGCGCCAGAACACCGTTCTTCCACCGACCCAGGATTCAATGCCTATTGCGTCAGCGAGGGTCACATGACTGGCAACATACTCTGCCTCTTCGAGTGTAATGTTCTTTCGTTTTCTCCACATTCGTCGTTGCTGCGGCGTGCTGTTAAACACGACGTCGGACTTTTGAATGCGAAACGTGTTCGCTCCAAGTCCGGCGAGTCCTTCTTCAATGCTGGAGCGCAGCACTCCCATCGCTGTCATCACTGCGATGATGGAGAAGACGCCGACGACGATGCCAAGCAGGGTCAGCGTTGAGCGGAGTTTGTTGGCCCTGATGGCGCTGAGAGCCATGGCGAGGCTCTCTTTGAATTGAGAGAATTGAATGAGTGAATTCTTCACATGATCCCTTTTCTAAACCCATGCCTTCCTCAAATGAGAATGATCTTTCTTGGAAACCCGATGGAAAGGTGCTCAATTTGAGGAGGGGACAATACTAACGAAGGAACAGAAACCGGGAATAATATACGGAGATTTCTGTCTCTCATCAACGCCGGGCAATCGCCGACGAGCAAGTCAGCTCACCCAAAAGAAAGTGTGAGAGCCGTTTGGCCTCCGCAGAATCACTCATATCGCAACGCATCGATGGGATCCAGCGTCGATGCTTTCCACGCGGGATACACACCGAACACAATTCCCACAATTGAACATGCGCCGAGTCCAATGGCAACCCAATCCCACGGAATCACCGCGGGCCATTCGAGCATGAATCCGACCACGTTGCCGCCAAGAATTCCCAGCAGCACGCCGATAATCCCCCCAATCTCACATAAAATAATTGCCTCGACAATGAACTGAGCGAGAATATCCTTCCTCTGTGCACCCACGGCTTTTCGGATTCCAATTTCCCGCGTCCGCTCGGTGACGGAGACAAGCATGATGTTCATGATGCCAACTCCCGCCGCAATGAGCGCAATCGAGCTGATGAACAGAACGCCGAGACGAACGTAGAGTGTGAACGAGTTGAACTCCGTGATAAGAGAATCGTTTGAGAAATATCCGAAATCATTGTCGGCACCGGGCGGAACGTTGCGCGCGACCCGGAGCGATGTGACTGCTTCTTCAAGGCAATCATCGAACACCTCGCGACTTTGTGCTCTCACCATGATGTGCATACTCTGATTTGACTTCCCGTATTTCTTGAAGAAGGTCGTAATCGGGATCAGGACAAATGTATTGTGGCTCCGGCCAAGCACGCCCCCCTTCAGGGCGAGCACACCGATCACTTCATACAATGCCCCGTCAATCCGGACTTCCTCGCCGACGGGATTCACGAATGGCGGAAACAGGTTTTCGACGACTGTCTTTCCCAGAAGAACAACGTTGCGCGCTGCGTCCATGTCGCCACTGCTGAACCCTCTGCCGGCTTCGATGGTCATATCGTTGGTGCCAAGGCCTTCGATATTCTCTCCCCCGATCTCAATGTTCGGATTCGTCTTCCGTCCGCGCCACCAGACAATCTTGCCGCCCGACCAGCATTCGATACCGACGGCATCGGCAAGAGTCACGTGCTCGCTGATATACGCTGCTTGTTCGAACGTGATGTTCTTTCGCCTTCGCATCTTTTCCCATTTCTCGTGCGAGCCGACCATCATGACGTCGAATTTCTGGATCTGAAACGTGTTGGCGCCAAGTCCCGCAAGACCCTCCTCGATACTTGAGCGGAGAACGCCCATTGCCGTCATGACGGCAATAATCGAAAACACACCAACGGCAATGCCCAGCAGCGTGAGCGACGCGCGGAGTTTGTTTGCGCGGATGGCGCCAAGCGCCATGACCACGCTTTCTCTAAGCCGGGATGAGGTAAGAAATGAAGGATGCATGACAACAAACCCTTCCAGCCACAATGGTGGAGTCGAGTCTTCTCCGACGCAAGCGGAGAATTCGATAGCATGGAACGACTTGTCGTCGAGGGAGGAGGAACGCTACGAGAACGAACGCTACACGGGAATCTGGCACACGGCCAAGCTACTCGTACCGCAATGCCTCTATCGGGTCGAGTGTTGATGCCTTCCACGCGGGGTAGACACCAAACACAATTCCGACAAGGGAACAGGCGCCCAGACCTATTGCCACCCAATCCCACGGCAGGTAGGGTGGCGTTTCAAGCCACACACTTATCCCGTTGCCCGCGAGGATTCCCACAAACACACCGATGATGCCGCCGATCTGACAGAGGATGATTGCTTCAATAATAAACTGCGTGAGAATATCACGCCGCTGCGCGCCGATGGCTTTGCGAACGCCGATCTCGCGCGTTCGTTCCGTCACGGAGACGAGCATGATATTCATGATACCGATGCCGGCAGCGAGCAGTGCGATCGAACTGACAACCAACACACCAACACGGAAGTACAGCGTAAAATCATTGAATTGTTTCACCATCGAATCATTCGAAAAATATCCAAAATCATCTTCTTCGCCGGGATCCACATTGCGTGCCGCCCGCAGAATCATGCGCGATTGTTCGATGGCATCGTCGACAACCTCACGATTGAGTGCCTTCACCATCACATGAATGTCCTTGTCCTTGCCGTACTTCTGGAAGAACGTGGTGATGGGAATAATCACGATGTTGTCCTGGTTCCCGCCGAGCGCACCACCTTTGGCCTGCAGCGTTCCAATAATCTGATAGAGCACACCATCGATGCGAATTTCTTCGCCCACCGGATTCACATTCGGCGGAAAGAGCTTTTCAACAACCGGCTTTCCGAGTACCGCGACGCGTCCGCTGAGATCAAGATCCTTTCCGGAAATCCCGCGTCCATCGGCAACAGTCCAATCGTTCGTTTCCAATCCCTCAACATTTTCACCTGCGACGGAAACGCTGGGATTTGTCTTCTGTCCCTTCCACCAGATAATCTTCCCGAACTCCCATGCTTCGATGCCGACAGCTTTCGCCAGCGTTGCCTTATCGCGAATCGCGAGTGCCTGCTGGTAGGTTATGTTCTTTCGATTGCGGAATCTCCATCGCTCCCGCCCGCCCCCCGGACCGCCGGGAGGAAACTTCTGCAATTGGAACGTGTTGGCACCGAGCTGCATTATCCCCTCTTCGATCGAGTTGCGCAACACACCCATCGCCGTCATTACCGAGATGATCGAGAAAATGCCGACGATGATGCCGATCAGTGTCAACGATGAACGGAGCTTGTTCGCCCGGATCGCTGCAAGCGCCATCGCGAGG
>CAYJNF010000227.1:0-6463 GCA_964370915.1 uncultured Chitinophagales bacterium | reverse complement strand
CCACCTGAACCAGCGCTCGGGCGACATCGCGCTCGGCATCCCCTTCAACCTCGCGGCGTATGCCCTGCTGAATCAGATTCTTGCTCAGGAATGCGGGTTCGAAGTCGGTCAGTTCAGCCACATGATTATCGATGCACACATTTACGTCAACCACATCGGCGGCCTGAAAGAACAACTCCGGCGAACACCGAAATCGTTGCCGCATCTTGAGATCGCGCGCAAACCGATTGAGCAATTGCAGTTCGATGACTTCACGCTCGTCGGTTACGAAGCCGATGAGCCGATCAAATTCGAGGTCGCAGTGTGAAACTCGCCATCATTGTCGCCATCGGAAACAATCGCGTCATTGGCATCAATGGTGCTCTCCCCTGGCACATCGCGGATGATCTGAAACGATTCAAGCGACTCACAACGGGACATGCCGTATTGATGGGTCGCAAGACGTATGAATCCATTGGGAAGCCGCTGGTCAACAGACGCAATGTTGTCATCACCGCCAAACAAATCCCCGGCGTCGAAACGTACGCGTCGGTTGAAGCAGCCTTGACAGCTCTCGCCAATCAGGAAAAAGTGTTCGTCATCGGCGGCGGCCAAATCTACGCCAAACTCCTTGAGAAAGCCGACCAGCTCCACCTCACATTTGTGGATAGGGAAATTGAAGGCGACACGCTGTTTCCTCCTTATGAATCTCTGCTCGAAACCAAATTTCGGCTGACATACAAAGAAGAGCACGATGGCTTTGTGTTTGCAGACTATGAACGGACTTAGGTACAAACACGCGGCACTACCTTGCCTTCCGACTTTGATTTCGCTACATTGATCCGGCAGCGAACCACCATGTTCTCTCAAATCCTCTCATGCACGCATTAAGCATCGAAAACATCTCTTTCAGCTACTCCGACGATGTCCCAACATTACATGATGTCTCCTTTCCGGTGCACAAGGGCGAATTTCTCAGTCTGCTTGGTCCCAATGGCTCCGGCAAAACAACGCTGCTCCGACTCCTCGATAGAATTCTTCTTCCGCAAACGGGCACAATAACGCTTGGTGACCGAAAGCTTACGTCGTTCACGCGTTCCGAGTTGGCAAAACAGATTGCCTTCGTACCGCAAGACGCCAACATGCAATTTCCTTTTACGGTGCTGGAAATAGTGTTGATGGGACGGTCTCCACACACGCGGGGATCGATGTTTGAGTCGGCACATGACCGGACAATCGCATTGGAGATGTTGAGAACAACCGATTCGGAACACCTCGCCCATCACCCGATTACCAATCTCTCCGGCGGTGAACGTCAGCGCGTGTTCATCGCGCGGGCACTGGCCCAGCAACCCACGGTGCTGCTGCTCGATGAGCCCAACGCTCATCTTGATATTGCTCATCAGCTGGACATATTCGATCTGATCAAACGTCTTAACGTGCAAACAGGGCTGACCGTCATTTCGGTATCGCACGACCTGAATCTCGCCGCAGCATACAGCGATAGGATCGGGATGCTCGTATGTGGAGAGCTGGTAGCTCTCGGCACTCCGGATGAGGTTCTTACGGAACAAAATATTTTTGACGCGTTTCACGCTCGAGTCATCGTCGACCGCAATCCATCGGCGCAGGCTCCACGGGTTTCGCTTATCACATCGCATTGACGAAGTTACCACATGACAATTGTTGAACAATCTACACCGGCAAGTCACGATTGGTCGGGCGCCTTGGAGAAATTGATTTTCGGGAAGCAATGAGTATTGATCACAAAAATGTCAGGCGGCGTATCATACGCGAAAAAGTCGTTCAGGCACTGTACGCGTATGAGATTGCAAAAGATCCTCCGGATCACGTTATCAAATGCGTGCTGGTGGGACTTGAAGACAACAAAGACGCGCATACGTTCGCCAAGAACCTTGTGCTTGCCGCAATCGAACACACGATTGAGATCGACAAGATCATCCGGACCAAGGTGGCGAATTGGGATTTCAAACGGATCGCGTTGATCGACCGGCTGATTCTGCGCATGGGGATTTGCGAGTTGCTGTTTTTCAAAGACATTCCGCCCAAAGTCTCCATGAACGAGGCGATTGAACTCGCAAAGCTGTTCAGCACGGAGAAGAGCGGGCAGTTTGTGAACGGCATTCTCGATGCCGTGCTTGAAGATGTCAAGAAGAAGGGTGAACTCGAGAAGGCAGGACGCGGCCTGTTCGACGGGGCCGGCCCGCGGGTGAACAAACTGAAAACCGGCAATTTTTAACTTTCCTCGCACATGTTCTCTTCCTCCCGCGCCCAAGTTTTTATCTGGACACTGTTCGATTTCGCCAATACCTCATTTTCCGTCCTCATTGTTGCGGTCGGATATTCACTCTATTTCAAGCAAATTGTTGCCGGCGGATCTGGGAGAGGCGATTTTTTCTGGGGCCTTGCCGTCAGTATTTCCATGTTGCTCACAGCGCTTATCGCGCCGATACTCGGAGCAGCAAGCGATTTCACGCGTCAACGCAAGCGATACCTGTTTCTCTTTACACTCGCCTCGGTAGTCTGTTCCGCATTCCTCTACACCGTCCACGCCAACATGGTCTTCGTCGGATCGGTGCTGTTCATCGTTGCCAATATTGGCTTTGAAGGCGGCATCGTTTTCTACAACGCCTTCCTTCCCTCGCTCACCAAAAGAACTTCATACGGCAGAGTGTCGGGCTACGGTTTTGCCATGGGCTATGTCGGATCGCTTGTGTCGTTGCTCATCGCCATTCCGTTGTACGCCGGCGGATTCTCGGACGAAAATCTTCCCAACGTGCGGCTGAGTTTTCTTCTTGCCGCGGCGATGTTTTTCCTGTTCTCACTCCCTCTGTTTTTTTTCTTGAGGGACAAGAAGCCTCTTTCGGAACGTCCCGCATCGTATCTGCGTGAAGGCTACTCGCGCATAATTGAAACGTTGCGGCATCTGCAATCGTACCGGCAGACCGCACGATTTCTGTTGGCATTCTTCCTATACAACGATGGAATCCTGACGGTCATTTCATTTGCCTCGCTCTTCGCACAGGAGACGCTTCACTTTTCCTTGCAGGAAATCCTCCTGTTGTTTGCGCTTGTTCAGGCGGCAGCGATCATTGGATCGCTGATCTTCGGTCAGCTCACCGACAAATTAGGCCCCAAGCGTACGATCATCATCAGCTTGTTGTGCTGGATCGCCGTTGTTGTGTCGGCCTATTGGGTGCATTCGAAGGAGGTGTTCTATTTCATCGGCATAGTCGCCGGCGCATGCATGGGAGGCTCGCAATCGGCAAGCAGAAGTTTCATGGCGTTGCTCACTCCGGCTGACCGCGAGGCGGAGTTCTTCGGCTTCTACGATGGATTCTGCGGAAAGGCTTCGGCTGTTATAGGAACATTCATTTTCGGCATACTCTCCTGGGCAACAGGAAGCCAACGCATCGCCGTTGTATCAGTCGGCATTTTTTTTCTCTCGGGTTTGTGGCTTCTCCAACGCGTTGAGGAACCGCAGGTTCGCACAACCGTCTCAGCGTAATCCCGCCATTGCATTGCATACCTCGCCTACAAACTTTGCCTGCTTTTCATTAGATTGATCTCGCTATGAGAGTAGAAAGCGAGCATATAAACATTCCTACCCCAGTTGGTACCATAAGCCGGAATCGGAAACGTGGCTCATAAGTCCTCAAGCATATCAACGACAACGTACTTCGTTTCCGATGTGCATCTCGGGCTTGGGGGAAAAGCTACGGAGTAACTCAAGGAAGACCGTTTGCTCAACTTCCTTGGTGGAATCTTTCCAGCTGCCGACACGTTGTTCATTGTTGGCGATCTGTTTGATTTTTGGTTTGAATACAAGACGGTGATCCCGAAGGGATTTCACCGCACGCTCACGGCACTGCAAGAGTTTACGGATGCCGGGAAAACCGTGCACTACCTCGCGGGCAATCACGATTTTTGGATGGATGATTTCTTCGAACACGAACTTGGCATCCAGGTACATCTCGATCCGTTCGAACTGACAATTCAGGGCAAGCGTATCTACCTCCATCATGGCGACGGGCTTGCGGACAACGATCTTGGATACCGACTTATCAAACCGGTACTGCGCAACAGATTCAATATCTGGTTGTATCGATGGCTTCATCCTGACATCGGCGTGAAGCTCGCGCGAGGCTCGTCACGCACAAGCCGCGAATACACATCCAACAAACACTACGGCGAGGAAGAGGGGATGATCCGCGAAGCGACAAGAAGAATTCGCGAGGGCGTCGACATCGTCGTGATGGGACATCGACACAAGCCGCGCTTTCTGCCGATTGATCACGGCACGTACCTGAATTTGGGAGATTGGATTACGTACAATACGTATGCCGCGCTTCATGAAGGCATTATCGAACTCAAGACATGGGAGGTTCCGGGCTAACCAATGGCAGATTACTCAAAGAAAGACCTCGACCGCTATTTCAACGATCCCGAATACCGCCGCAAGCAATCGGCGAAGCCACGCTTCCATTTCACGCGCGCACAGTTGCTCATTGCTGGCGCCGCCACCGTGGTGGTGTGCGGCTTGTTCTGGTGGTACCTCGTTTCCGGTCTTCCCTCGCTCGAAAAGATTGAGAACCCCAAGCCGGAACTCGCGACGAAGGTTTACTCCATCGATGGCGAGGTACTCGATCAGTTCTACGTCAAGAACCGATCGCAGGTGACACTCAGTGAATTGCCGAAGACAGTCGTGAACGCCCTGATTGCAACCGAGGACAAGGACTTCTACGATCACTGGGGTGTGGATCTTATCCGATTCGCCAAGGCGATGGTGAAAAACGTGTTCTCGCTCAGACTCAAGGAGGGCGCCAGCACCATAACGCAGCAACTCTCGCGCAATCTGTATCTCGGCAAGAACGACAGGAATGTCTTTGACAAGGCAGTGAGAAAAATCCGCGAGTTTATCACGTCGGTCCAGATCGAACGACGCTTCACAAAGGACGAGATCCTTGAGTTCTATTTCAACGTCGTGTATTTCGGGCGCGGATCGTACGGCATCAACTCGGCGTCGCAAGTGTTTTTTGGCAAATCGCCCTCGGAGCTTTCGCTCAGTCAGGTGGCAACGCTGATTGCCATGTTGAAAGGACCGGGATACTATGATCCGATCTATCATCCTGATCGTGCAACCTCGCGGCGGAATGTTGTTCTTTCACAGATGGAGAAGTACGGCTATATCACGCACGAGGAGGCCGAAGCGGCAAAGAGCGAAGAACTGATTATCAAGTCTGAGGAGGAGATTCTCACCCCAGGCATCGCGTCGCATTTTGTGGAGAATATCAGGCGACAGATGATGCAGCGCGCGGAAAAATACGGATTCGACATCTACCGCGATGGACTGAGTGTGTACACAACGCTTAACGCACGCATGCAGCGGTACGCAAATCAGGCAGTCGAAGAGCATCTAGATCAGTATCAGAAGAACTTTGACAATCTCTGGAGTTGGAATAAACACAAAGACGTGCTGGAGAACGCTATTGCACTTGCTGTTTGGACCAGCCCGGCGTACACGAAAGCCACTACGAATCGCGCGAAAGACAGCGTTGCCCGTGCGTTGAGAGCAGACAAGGCCTGGACGGACTCAATGGCAAACCGTGCAAAGCGAATTGAGGTGGGGTTTGTCGCCATTGACCCGCGGAACGGCCACGTTCTTGCGATGGTCGGTGGCTCAACTTTCAGGCATTTCAAATACGGAATCAACCACGTCACGCAGATCAAGCGACAGGTCGGGTCGGCGTTCAAGCCGTTTGTGTACACGGTTGCGATCGATAATGGATATCCGCCGACGTACGAGTTACTCAATCAACCCGTAACGCTGATGATGCCTGACGGTCAACAGTGGAAGCCGGAGAACTATGATCGGGCGTTTGGCGACAAGATGACGCTGCGCGAAGGGTTGAAGCTCTCGGTCAATCTGATCGCGGTGCGGGCAATTATGGAGATTGCGCCGAAGCGGCAGGTTATCGAGTACGCGAAGCGGATGGGAATCACCTCCAACCTTCCACCGTATGAGTCGCTGGCGCTGGGCTCCGCAGATGTTTCCCCGCTTGAGATGACGTCGGCGTTTGGTGTGTTTGCCAATCACGGCGTGCTCGTCGAACCGATTTCGATTTTGCGAATCGAAGATAAGAATGGGAATGTGATAGAAGAAAACGCCCCGTCCAAGCGCGAGGTGCTGAGCGACGAAACTGCCTACATCATGACCACAATGCTACAAGGAGTGGTTGACTGGGGAACAGGAGCGAAAGTCCGCACATACTTCCATTTGCCCGCGGCGGGTAAGACAGGAACAACAAACGATTATGCCGATGCATGGTTTGTCGGATACACTCCTCAAATTGCAGCCGGCGTGTGGGTCGGGTTCGATAACAAAACGGTTCGCTTCACCAATTCTGACGGTCAGGGTGGACGCGCAGCTGCGCCCATCTGGGGACGGTTCATGAAGTACATC
>CAYJNF010000226.1:1391-6486 GCA_964370915.1 uncultured Chitinophagales bacterium | reverse complement strand
CAAAAGCACACCCCAGAAGAGGCTGTTCTTCTTTGAAGGCTCGCCGCTTGCCGATGACGGGGTCCGTTCAGAGCTGGCGTTGGCATAATTCGGAACTGTGTACGGTTCCTTTGGCATGAGAATCATTGCGGCGATGTACAGCACCAAACCCGACCCACCGAGGAGCGTTAGCAGCACCCACACGACGCGGACCAAGGTCGGATCGAGTTTAAAGTAGTTTGCAATCCCGCCACAAACACCATCGATCATTCGATCTGTTCGTGATTTGTAGAGCCGACGAATATCGGTTGTCATAGAGGGCCTCGTTGTGATGTTAGGGTTCAACTCTACAAGCTGGTACGGAGTATCCCAAGGGTAGTTGCGCACCCCACAAAAAGAAAGGCCGACTCTGGGGCCGGCCTCATGACTACTACACATCCTGCTGTGTCATCACACTTCCATAATTTCCTTCTCTTTATGAGCGAGAAGTGTATCGATGTCCTTGATGAACTTGTCGGTAAGCTTTTGAGCTTCCTGCTCGCCCCGCTTACGATCATCTTCAGAGAGATGTTCGGCCTTCTCTGACTTCTTCATATGCTCAATGGTGTCGCGACGGATGTTGCGAATCGCAATCTTGCCATCTTCGCCAAACTTCTTCGCGAGCTTCACAAGCTCTCTGCGGCGCTCCTCATTCAGCGGTGGAATCGGAACACGAACCAGATCAGAATCTTTCATCGGATTGAGACCGATGTTCGCTGCCTGGATGGCTTTGACAATCGTGTCGAGCATACTCTTATCCCATGGCGTCACGGTCAGTGTGTGAATGTCGGCAACACTGACATTGCCCAACTGGCTCAGTGGCGTCATCGTCCCGTAGTAGTCCGCCTTGATGCCATCGAGCAGCGTCGTGGTGGCTTTCCCTGTGCGGATTTTTGCAAGTTCCTGACGGATGACCTCCGTCGCCTTGTGCATGCGTGTTTCTGTATCTTTAAGAATATCCTTTATCATAGTTGTCCTCGACGTTTGTGGTTAGGAAACGGCAGTCCTTTCCGTCACGGTTGTTCCTATCTCCTCTCCCATCATCAAACGCTTCAAATTCCCGGGCGTGTTCATGTTGAACACCAGAATCGGCAGCTTGTTCTCACGGCAAAGAGTAATCGCCGTCATATCCATCACATTCAAATTCTTCTTCAGCACGTCCATATAGGTAATCTCAGGAAAACGAATTGCCGCGGGATTCTTTTCGGGATCAGAATCGTACACGCCATCGACACGCGTCCCCTTGATGATGACGTCTGCCTCAATCTCAACGGCACGTAATGCAGCCGCCGTATCTGTTGTAAAGTATGGATTTCCCGTTCCCGCACCAAATATCACGATCCGGTCCTTCTCCAGATGTCTCACTGCACGCCGCCGGATGAATGGCTCGGCGATGACTTCCATACGAATCGCCGAAATCAGCCGCGTGAGCAATCCCTCATGTTCGAGCGCGCTTTGCAAAGCAAGGGCGTTGATCAGCGTTGCCAGCATGCCCATATGGTCGCCCGTGACCTTGTCGATGTTGTCGGAAGATTCGGAAACACCGCGGTAGATGTTCCCTCCGCCAATCACAATTCCAATCTGCACACCCAGGTCGTGAATCGACTTGATCTCCACCGAATATTGTTTCAAGACATTTGAATCGATGCCAAACTCCTTGTCGCCCATCAGCGCTTCGCCGCTGAGCTTCAGGAGAATGCGGTTGTACTTTAGTTTCCCCATAGCGGATTCTTTCCAGTATATAAAAAAATGTCCCCGTTCAGGGGACATTCAGTCTACTTAAGTTCCTCACCAAGATGATAGCGCTGGAATCTCCTAATCGTAACCGATCCGAGACCTGCCAGATAATCTTTGATTGTCTTGCCCGAGTCCTTGATGAACGTTTGCTCGAGCAGCACGACTTCCTGATAGAATTTTTCCAGCCGTCCCAGGGCAATCTTATCGATGATCTCCGCCTTCTTTCCTTCGTTCTTGGCTTGTGTGCGATAGATATCAAGCTCACGCTCGATGGACTCTTTGTCAATCTGATCGCGCTTGATGACCGACGGATTCATCGCGGCAACCTGCATTGCCACGTCACGACCGGCCCCTGCGGCAACTGCTTCAGCCAGCAGGCCGACAATCTCGACGAGAACGCCGATTTTGTTGCCGAGATGTGTATACGCACTTACCACGCCATCCGGAGAATCAACAATCGTAAAACGACGCACTTCAATCTTCTCACCAACTTTCGCGAGCAAATCGTTGAGGTGTTCGGAAACCTTCTTCCCTTTCGTCGTCAGCGACATAAGCGCCTCAGCATTGGCCGGGCGATCCGTCTCGATAGCCTCTGCTACCGCATTCGAAAATGCGACAAAGTCGTCGCTGCGGCCAACAAAATCTGTTTCGCAATTCACTTCTACAACAACGCCGCTCTTTCCGTTGGGCGCAACACGCGTGACAATCATTCCTTCTTTCGCGGAACGATCGGAGCGTTTGGCAACAACGCCAGCACCCTTCTTTCGCAGATGCTCGATTGCTGCATTCATGTCGCCGCCGACCGCTTCAAGCGCCCGTTTGCAGTCCATCATTCCCGCGCCGGTTTTTTCGCGCAGGTTCTTAATCATTTCATTTGTAATTTGCATGACTTCGATTTTCAATCTACTGTTCTGTCTGAATAAGTTCTGGTTAGTTCAACGACGCCTTTTCCTCTGCCCCACGGGACTTCGATTCATTTTCGATAGCCTGTTCCATCTGCCGGGCAGACGCACGTTCGCGACCTTCAAGGATGGCATCGCCAATTGCCTTCAGGACCACCTGAATCGATTTGATTGCGTCGTCGTTCGCGGGAATCACATAGTCGATTCCGTCCGGCTCGCAATTGGTGTCTACAATGGCGAATACAGGAACGCCCAGCCTGTTCGCTTCTTTAACCGCGATAGACTCCTTCTTCACGTCGACAACAAACAAAGAGCCCGGTAAACGGGTCATCTCCACCACGCCCGAAAGAACGTTATTCAGTTTGTCTTTCTCGCGTTGCAGGAAGAGTCCCTCTTTCTTCGTGATTTTGTCAAACGTGCCGTCGCTTTCCATCTTTTCAATGTTCGTCAAACGCTTCACGCTTTTGCGAATCGTTGTGAAGTTGGTCAATGAGCCGCCAAGCCAGCGTTCGCTGACATAGAACTGGCCGCATCGTATCGCTTCGTCCTTGAGAATCGCACTTGCTTGCTTCTTCGTCCCGACAAAAAGAACACGTTTGCCTTCTGCAACGACGTTGGCAATCGAGTTGCACGCTTCTTCGAGAAGGTCACGGGTCTTCATGAGATCGATAATGTGAATCCCATTCCGTTCCATAAAAATGTACGGCTTCATCTTGGGATTCCAACGGCGGGTCAGGTGTCCGAAATGGCACCCAGCTGAGAGTAGCTCAGCAACGTCTACGCGGGGCATGATGATGTTCCTTATGTTGAGTTAGTATCTTCTACCTTCTTCATCTTTTGCCGGAGTCCCATCAGTTGATGGGACACTCCCGGCAAAATCCAAAGGTATGCTTATTTACAACTACACTTCTAACAGATTATCGCTTCGAGAACTGGAATCTCTTGCGTGCCTTTTTCTGTCCGTACTTCTTGCGTTCAACCATTCGAGGATCACGGGTCAATAATGCTTCTTTTCTCAGGAGCGCCCGATTGTCTTCGCTGATCTCGACCAGCGCGCGGGCAATCGCCAGCTTCACCGCACCTGCCTGCCCGGTTGAGCCGCCGCCTTCGACATTTACGCGCGCATCATACTTGCCCGTCGTCTGTGTTGCATCAAATGGTCTCATGACATCGGCGCGCAACGTCTCGAGCGGGAAGTATTGTTCCAGTGGCTTCTTGTTAATCAACACCTTCCCCGTTCCGGGAGAGATGATTGCTCTTGCTACAGCCGTCTTGCGGCGACCGACCGCATTGGTTTTCACTGCGTGCTGCATCTACGTGTTGACTCCTAACGTTAATTTAGGTTGAAGGCTTCTGGACGCTGCGCAGAATGTGGATGTTCCGCTCCTGCATACACTTTCATCTTCTTGATAATCTGACGACCAAGGCGATTGTGGGGTAACATCCCCTTCACCGCGTGTTCGAATACTCGTTCAGGATGTTTTCGGATAAGGTCTTGAAATTTTGTAAAGGTTGCCCCACCGGGATACCCTGTATAGTGGAAGTACTCCTTCAGTTCCGTTCGCTTTCCCGTCAGCTTTACGTTCGCTGCATTCACAATCACCACAAAATCTCCCAAGTCGGCGTTTGGCGTGAAGTTCACTTTGTGCTTTCCGCGCAACAGCTTTGCGACCTGGGTCGCTATGCGGCCAAGCGTTTTGCCATTTGCGTCCACCAAATGCCACTTCTGGACCGTGTCGGACGTCTTAAAGAACTTTGTTGCCTTATCCAATGTCGTGCTCCTGAAACGATGAAAGTCTGATTTCGAAAGTTGTTAAATCTAGCCAAAAAATGAGAAAGTGTCAACGCGGATTTGATTAAGACTGCTTAATCAAACGTGCTTCTCGGCATGATACGAGCTGCGGACGAGCGGTCCAGACTCAACATGCTTGAACCCGATCTCCTTGCCTCGAATCTTGTACAGATGAAATTCATTGGGATGAACGTACCGATCAACCGGAAGATGTTCTCTGGTTGGTTGCAGATATTGACCGAGCGTAATGATGTCGCATCCGGCCGCATGCAGATCGTGCATCACCTGAACAACCTCGTCGGTCGTTTCACCAAGTCCAACCATCAGGCCGCTCTTTGTTACCGTGCCGGCTTCCTTCGCCCACGTAATGACCTGGAGTGACCGCTCATACTTCGCTTGCGGACGAACGCGGCGATAGAGTCGCGGAACAGTCTCGGTGTTGTGATTGAGAATATCCGGCTTCACCCCCAGCACGATATCGAGCGCCGATTTCTCACCCTGAAAATCAGGAATCAATACTTCGATAGTGATTTCGGGATTCACGATTCTCGCCTGGCGGATCGTCTCGGCAAAAATCTCTGCGCCGCCATCAGGCAGTTCGTCGCGATTCACTGACGTGATCACCGCATGCTTCACTCCCATTGTT